>JAZNCD010000080.1:0-10221 GCA_045587365.1 Clostridia bacterium | reverse complement strand
GAAATCAAAGCAAGCGCAAAGAAAAATTCCCTCAATGTGGTTGGAATATATAACGATCGGAGTTTTGATGCACCAAACGATACATCAGAGAGAATATTTTTTGTAATTAAAAAATAAATAATATACATATATAATGAAAGGATACACACCTATGAAAAAGTTTTTTAAAGAATTTAAAGAGTTTGCAATGCGCGGAAGCGTGATTGACCTGGCAGTCGGCGTTATCATCGGCGGTGCATTCCAGAAGATTGTTACCTCCCTGGTAAATGACATTATCTCGCCATTAATCGGCTTGGTTGCAAACAAGGACTTTACCGCCCTTGTTGCAAAAATCGGCGATGTTGAAGTTAAGTACGGCGCATTTATCACCGAGATAATTAACTTTATCCTGATGGCATTTGTTATCTTCCTGATAATTAAGGCGTTAAATGCCCTTTCTTCTCTCAGAAAGAAGGAAGAAATCACAGAAGAGCCTACAACAAAGAAATGCCCCTACTGTTATAGCGAAATCAACATTAAGGCAACAAAATGCCTCCACTGTACATCGGATGTAGAATAATTTTTAAACCCCCGAACTTCGGGGGTTTTTTGCTGCCAAAGAAATTTTTAAAAAATTTTTAAAAAAACTATTGACAAATAAGAAATATGTGTTATACTTAAATAGTAATAATTACTATTACTGTTTAGGAGGTGCTATATGGAAGCTAAAAATTCTAAAAGATATAGCAAACAAAGAGAGGCTATCCTGCAAGTCCTCGAAGGCACAAAAGCACATCCGACTGCAAATACAATTTACGAAGAGGTCCGCAAGGAAATTCCCAACGTCAGCCTTGGCACTATATACCGCAATCTCGCTCAGCTTAGCGACGACGGATATATAGCAAAGCTTGACACAAAGGATGGGTCAGAAAGATATGATTACAACTTTCGCCCTCACTACCATTTGTATTGCAACTCCTGCGGCGGCGTATTTGATGTAGAGATTGAGTATTCTTCCTCTCTTGACAAAATTGCAGGCGAGCAGAGTGGCGCAAAGATTGACTATCACAGTCTGGTCTTTTGCGGATTATGCAAAAAATGTAACAAGTAAAATATTAAACTAACTATATAAAATTTTGGAGGTATTATTTATGAAAAAATATGTATGTTCTGTATGCGGATATGTTCACGAGGGAGACGCTCCTCCCGCTAACTGCCCCGTATGTAAGGTTCCATCTGACAAGTTCAAGGAAATGGTTGAGGGTGCTGCTCTTGCAGCTGAGCACGAATATGGCGTTTACGGCAAGACCGTAAAGAACAACCCCGATATAAGCGAAGAAGATAAAAAGTATATCTTTGAGCAGCTTATGGCAAACTTCAACGGCGAGTGTGCTGAGGTTGGCATGTATCTCTGCATGGCTCGTATCGCTCACAGAGAGGGCTATCCTGAGGTCGGTCTTTACTGGGAAAAGGCAGCTTACGAAGAAGCTGAACACGCAGCTAAGTTTGCAGAACTTCTCGGCGAGGACCTTGAGCCTAATATGAAGGCTACAACAAAAGACAACCTCGCCTGGAGAGTTGACTGCGAGTATGGCGCAACACAGGGTAAGTTTGATTTGGCCGCTTGCGCAAAGAAAAACGGCCTTGATGCAATTCATGATACAGTTCACGAAATGGCCAGAGACGAAGCTCGGCATGGTAGAGGTTTGGAAGGACTTTTAAAGAGATATTTTAAATAATAACAAAACAATGCTTCTTTAAGGGTTAGGCTTTTGTCTAACCCTTATTTAATTAGCCTTGTATATTTTATGTATAATTCCGCATACTACAAAAGAGGTGTTATTATGAAAAAATTCTTATCAACAATTGCAATTTTTGTTTTATTGGCATTAGTCACGACAGGCTGCAGTATGGGAATAAACCAAATGCCCACCGACTCCGGCCAAAACACTGTCGGACAGAACTTACCGCAAAACAACGGCGACACAAATCTCTTTATTGGCGAGGCAAAAGCCAGAGAAATTGCTCTTGAAAAAGCCGGCATCTCCGAGGATGGTGTTATCTTTGACAATGTTGAGCTTGAAGTCGATAACGGCATCTGGAAATATGAGGTTGAATTCAGAAAAGATACTGCAAAATATGATATTGACATTAAGGCCGACACCGGCGAAGTTCTCAAATGGGAAGTTGATAAAGACTAAGAAAAGACCGCCTATGGCGGTCTTTTCTTAGTCTTTATATTGCATTCCCTGTTGACATTTCTCTCTTTTTTGATATTATATAAATAAAACGAAAGGATGATAATGTGAAAAAACTCTCTTCTCTTATAAATCAACTCAGAGCTTTAAACTTTCTTATGCTGACAATTGCAGGAATCGTAAACGCAATTGGCATAACCCTGTTTTTGTATCCCGTAAAGCTCTATGACAGTGGAATTTCAGGTACGTCAATGCTGCTCTCTCAGATTACGCCCGACAGTTTTTCTCTGTCATTCTTTCTCTTGATACTCAATGTTCCTCTCTTTCTTTACGGACTTAAAAAACAGGGCGGGATGTTTACATTATACGCCATATATACCGTTGCGATATATTCCATCTCGGCATGGCTGATTACAGACATTCTGCCAATTGACGTCAGCCTTGCCTCCCCTCTGGCAGGCACAGATTTGCTTCTTTGCGCACTCTTTGGCGGTATGATTTCGGGAATCGGCAGCGGTCTTGCAATTCGCCACGGCGGCGCCATGGACGGCATCGAGGTTATGGCGGTTATATTTGCACGCAAAATAGGCATAAGCGTCGGCACCTTTGTTATGATTTACAACGTTACTCTATATATTATATGCGGCACCATCCTCAGCAGTTGGATTTTACCCCTTTATTCAATTGTCACATATATGGCAGGTCTTAAGACGATTGACTTTATCGTAGAAGGCTTAGACCGCGAAAAGTGCGCTATGATTGTAACCGACAAGGCAGATAAAATCTGTTCCGTTTTGACAGAGGTCTTTGAAATCGGAATGACCAGAATTGAAGCAAAAGGCGGATACTCAGGTCTTGATAAAACTGTTGTCTACTTTGTGGTAAACCGCTTTCAGGTGCCAAAGCTGAAAAATATAGTTCACGAGACCGACCCAAAGGCATATATTATTATAAGTGAGGTCGCAGATGTATTTAAATCAAATCAATAAAGAAAACCCGTGGTTCTCATAACCCACGGGTTTTAAATTAGTCGCCATATCCGTTGGGGTTTTGCTGCTGCCAGCGCCATGTGTCGGCACACATTTCCTCAAGTCCGCGAGTTGCAACAAAGCCAAGCTCTTTTTCTGCTTTTTCAGGGTCTGCGTAGCAAATTGCAATGTCGCCGGGGCGTCTGTCACAAATCTTGTATGGGATTTCTCTGCCGCAAGCTTTTTCAAATGCCGCACGCATCTCAAGAACACTGTAACCATTTCCTGTGCCAAGGTTGTATATAACAACTCCGGGATTTTCCTCAAGCTTCTCAAGAGCCCTTAAGTGTCCTGCCGCCAAATCCTCAACGTGAATGTAATCACGCACGCCCGTGCCGTCGGGTGTGTCATAATCATCGCCAAAAACTCTCAGATAATCCAGTTTTCCGATTGCGACCTGAGAAATATATGGCATAAGGTTGTTGGGGATATCCTTTGGATCTTCTCCTATACGTCCGCTCTTGTGGGCGCCAACCGGATTGAAGTAGCGCAGAAGCGCAACATCCCACTCGTTATCCGATACATGTAAATCCTGAAGTATCTCCTCTATCATAAGCTTTGTCCAGCCGTATGGGTTGGTGCAAGACAGAGGAAAATCCTCTTTTATGGGCACTGTCTTTGGCGCACCGTACACTGTCGCAGATGAACTGAAAACTATCTTCTTGACATTATATTTTGACATAGCCTTACAAAGGCTTATGGTGCTTCCTATATTATTTTCGTAATACATCAGGGATTTGGCAACGGATTCTCCTACCGCCTTAAGCCCTGCAAAGTGGATAACCGAATCTATCTTATGCTCAGTAAAAATTTTATCAAGAACCGTCTCATCACGCAAATCCGCTTCGTAGAAATCAACATTTTTTCCGCCAAGCTCGGTAATTCTGACTACCGCCTCTGCCGAACTGTTGCTGAGGTTATCAATAATAACAACCTCGTATCCAGCCTCTAAAAGCTGAACCGCCGTATGGCTGCCTATGTATCCGGCACCGCCTGTTACCAATACCTTCATAGAAACGCCTCCTGTTATATTGCTTTTCTTGTTATTTACGATTAATATACCATATTCCTACACAAAAATCAAGACGTTTGAATAAAAATTGGCGTTCCATAATATGGAACGCCAATTTTTATTCCTCTCTCTCTTTCTTCATTTTGAACATCATTCTGAGTATCCCTCTCAACATTTTCGGAGCCTTAATTACAACAACCTGCATATAAACTCTCCATTCTGCCCGATAAAATATATTTTTGCTCTGCTCCGGGCGTAGCAGTAAATATTTTATTTTTTCCTGATACAACATATGCCGGCGACGACGAGTGCCACTCCAAGCAAGGTTATTAAAATATAATAAGGAATTATGTACGCCAGAAGTATCCCTGCTCCAAGGGTGATTAATATAGGTCCAATCGAAATCCTGCATCCACTTTTGCAACCACAGTTTCTCTTTATCCACATAAATCCCACCTCCGCAGGGCGCTATTCTTTTTATTTCTAATATCAGTATACGTATTATCTTTTCTTTGGTTACAATAAAACTGATGCGAAGCCTTCGGCTTCGCATCAGTTTTATTCTTTTAATATTATTTTTCTTATTATATCTACAGGGAAGATAGTCAGCGACAGCAAAAGCACCACTATCCACTCGCGGATATTCAGTCCTGCAGTACGGAGCAGGCTTCCGCCAAAATATGTCATTAAAATTTGCGATACGGCAACGCCTGTCATAACACTGATAAACTGCTTGTTAAGGGACAGGTTTTCAAGCAAATCAATTCCGTCGCATCTTGCGTTAAAGGCATTAAACACACTTATGAATATAAAGAATGCAAAGTACCCTGTATAAAAATATATATCCCCGGGGGCAGAGTGAAAAGCACTTCTTATCACAGGCGAGATAAAGAACAAAAGGCTAAGAGCACATATGTATAGTCCATCAACTATTATTCCGCTCCACATCTTATTGTCTATTATATCCTCGTCTCTGCGTCTCGGTTTTTCATTCATATATTTTTTTAGTGCAGGCTCTCCGCCAAAAGCAATAGCCGCAAGACTGTCCATCAAAAGATTTGTCCATATCATCTGCGAAACACCAAGGGGCTTATCCACGCCAACAATTGGCCCAAGCATAGAGACAGCAACCGCCGCCACATTTATTGTAAGCTGAAACTGCACAAACTTTTTTATGCTTTTGTATATAGTCCTGCCGTAAAGCACAGCATTTCTTACCGAGCGGAAGTTATCATCAAGTATTACAATATCAGATGCGGCGGTTGCCGCTTCGGTGCCTCCCCCCATAGCAAATCCCACATCCGCAAGCTTTAGGGCAGGGGCATCATTTACACCATCTCCTGTCATACCCACAACCAGATTTTCTGCCTGCGCAAGCCGCACAAGTCTGCTTTTGTCATCGGGCAGTGCCCTTGCTACCACCTTTAGCTTTGGCAGTATCTCTCTTACCTCAGCATCAGACATTTTTCTCAGGGCATTTGACGTAAGTATAACATCACCATCCCTTAAAATTCCAACCTCACGCCCGATTGCCTCTGCCGTATCAACTCTGTCACCTGTTATCATTACAACCTGAATTCCGGCTCTCTGCACCTCGGCAACAGCCCCTGCCGCCTCAGGTCTTATCTCATCCCTTATAGCCACAATTCCAATTAGGTTCATTTTGTCCGGCAACCTGCCTCCCTCGCAAGCTCCATCTGCGACGGCAAGAGCAAGCAACCTCATCGCCTCTTTTGCAAACCTTTTTACCTTCCCCTCAACAAGCGATGTCCTTACTTCCGTCCTTCCTCCCTGCATATATCCAACTTTGCACAGAGGTAAAATCTTTTCTGGGGCTCCCTTTATAAGGGTTATGCTTTTACCGCCTTCTTCTATTGTTGCCATGGAATACTTTTTCTCCGACGAAAAAGGAACTGATTTGATTATATTCACGCCCTTTAAATCCGCACCCTTTGCCCCTGTAAACTCAAGCAGCGCCCTCTCTGTTGTGTTTCCTCCTATAATTTTACCTCCCGAAAACCTTGCCGAGGAATTTGCAGCCGACGATAACCCGACTAATCGTTTCATGCTGTAATCCATGTCATCAAACTTCTCTGTCTCCCTGCCAAGACAATCTATAAATCTTACTACTTTTAGTTTACCCTTGCTGATTGTACCCGTTTTGTCAGTAAAGAGAATGTTTATCCCCCCCGCTGTCTCTATCCCTATCAGCCGCCGCACCAACACGTTGGATTTTAGCATTTTCTTCATATTTAATGAACACACAATGGCTATCATAAGGGGCAATCCGTCAGGAACTGCCACAACAATTACGATTATACCAATTATCAAAGCACTGACTAAATCAGACATCACCTGCGCAGTATCCGCAAAATACCCCGAAATCAAAACAGGGTCAAAATTGTGAGCAAAAATTGCGTCGTTAAAAAAACAAATCAGCACAATCAAAATAGCACTGATACATCCAAAACGACTTATACTCTTTGCAAGACGACCAAGCTTAACCGTCAGCGGACTTTCCCGGGTATCCCTTTGGGCTTCACTTGTAAGCTTTCCATAAACAGTCTTGTCCCCTACAATATCGACTACCATTTTTGCCTCACCGGAGCGCACAAGGCTTCCCCGAAAGAGACTGTGCCTATCCCAGAAATCGTTAAAATCAGAATCAGACGGCAATATATTCTCTGCATATTTTTCGCTCTCTCTGCTCTCGCCGCTGAGAGGCGATTGGTCAACAGTAATCCGCCCCTCAACTATCCTTCCGTCGGCAGGAATCATATCCCCTGCCTGAAGCAAAACAATATCACCCTTTACAATATCAGAAATTAAAATTTCACACAGTCTGCTATCTCTCCAGACCTTGCATTTTACACGCTCCGCCTCCTCCTGCAATTTTCTAAATGTATTTTCGTTACTGAATTCGGATATTGCCGAAACAAATGTAGAAATTATTACCGATAACAAAATTCCTGCACACTCGCGCCAGTCAACTCTGCCCGAAAACGCAAATATTATATTTACACCAAGAGCAATAAGCAAAATAACTATAATCGGGTCGTCATAATTCTCCCAATACGTTTTGAAAAAAGTTTTCCTCTCCTTTGGAGTCAATACATTTGTACCATTTTCTTCTACGGATTTTCTTGCCTGTGCCGATGTCAGTCCGTCTGTATTTTTCATTGGCAGGTCCCCTCTCTTCCCTTTTATGCATAATAAATTATATGCGGACAAGAATCAGAGTAGTACAAGAGTTTACTCAAAAACACACGTAGGGGCGGATATTATCCGCCCGCAAAAAATACAACAAAAAAGCGATGCAAAATGCATCGCTTTTGTTCGCAAATTATTAAATTTACTACTTCTCTTCAATACCATAACGCTTTCTGAACTTATCAACTCTACCGCCGGTATCAACAAGCTTCTGCTTACCTGTGTAGAAAGGATGACAAGCTGAGCAGATTTCTATACGGATATCTTCCTTTGTAGAACCTGTCTCGATTACATTACCGCAAGCGCACTTAATGGTTGTTTCCTTGTAATCAGGATGAATTCCTTCTCTCATCGTGTTTCACCTCTTTAATATATAAACTCAATCTTTAACAAATTGTACGGCCTGTATAACAAGCACAAACAAGTATAACACAGATTTTAAGAAAATGCAAGTGTTTTTTTTAATCTTCCAAAAATTAATCACCAAGGCACATTTTGATAGATCTTGCAGTCTGAATCCAGTAGCTATCTTCTTCAACCGCCTTGTTCTTTCCGATTACATTCTCTAAAGAATCATAACTCAGTTCCGCACCATCGAGTGTAACCATATTGCCGAATTTACCCTGCATAAGAAGCTCAACTGCATAAGAGCCGTAGCGGGTTGACAAAATTCTGTCATTGGCAGTAGGAGAGCCACCTCTCTGAACATGACCAAGAATAGTTGCACGCGCCTCAAGACCAACAATACCTTCAAGTTGCTCTGCCACTACGCTACCAATTCCGCCAAGACGGATTGGGTCGGGACTGTTTTCTACAACCTTAGATACAACAACATCTCCGCCAAGTGGCTTTGCACCCTCTGCAACAACAACGAGGGCAAAATCCTTGCCTCTTGCACGATTTTCCTTTATTGCATCTGCAACCTTATTGATATCATAAGGAATCTCCGGAATAAGCGCCGCATCACATCCACCGGCAATTGCCGATGCAATACCAATAAATCCTGCATATCTGCCCATAACTTCTACAACAATAATTCTGCTGTGAGATTCAGCAGTTGTTCTCAGCTTATCAATAGCATCTGTTGCAGACGCAACCGCAGTATCAAAGCCAAAGGTTGTATCCGTAGATGCAAGGTCGTTATCGATTGTCTTAGGAACGCCGATAACCTTAACGCCCTTTCTTGCAAAGTCACGGCCGCTTGTAAGTGTGCCGTCGCCACCGATAACTATAAGAGCATCAATGCCTGCATCCTGAAGATTCTTTACACCTACATCAGATACGTCGCCATGCTGCTCTTGACCGTTTTCGTCAATATAGGTATAATCAAAAAGATTATCCTTGTTTGAACTGTAAAGCATTGTACCGCCCTTTGAGATACTGCCTGTAACATCACTTAATGTAAGCGGAATAAACTCATCTCCGCCACGATAGAGACCACGATAACCGTGTTTGATACCAACTACCTCAAGTCCGTACTTCATAATTGCAGTCTTTGTCACCGCACGGATTACCGCATTAAGTCCCGGGCAGTCTCCGCCACCTGTCATAACACCAATTCTTTTAATTTCGCCCACTTTATTTCCCTCCATACAAACCATATTTAATCAACTCAAATTCACTGAGTCTGATGTCATTTTTATATAACCAACTTTAATAAAATTTTAACATTTTAAAAATGGTGATTGCTATTATTTTACAATATTTATCTAATTTTTGCAAGATATTTATTATTATTTACCTGCACTCCCACACGTTTCTGTCAGTTTGCACAAATTCTGCGTTTCACAGAGCTCGTTTTAGTTTATTTCGACACTTTATACACATTATGATATTGTATATTTCTTATTTTTTGTTATTATTTAAAAATTATTTATAAACCCTTGCTTTTTTCTAATGAATAATATATAATTGTATCGAAATTATTAAATAGGCTTATATAAGTCATAATGCATAAACGAAAGGAAGTATATCACCATGGAAAAAGAACAAGTAATATCTAAGATGACCGAAGCCGGCCTTGTTGCCGTTGTTCGCGCATCAAACGCAGAAGAGGCAATTAAAATCAGCGACGCATGTTTAGATGGCGGCTGCCCATCTATTGAGCTTACCTTCACGGTTCCCGGAGCACACAAAGTAATCGAGGCTCTTGCCGCAAAATACAATAAGGGCGAAATGCTCCTTGGTGCAGGCACCGTACTTGACAGCGAAACTGCAAGAACAGCTATCCTTGCCGGCGCAAACTACATAGTAAGCCCCGGTTTCAACCTTGAGACCGCAAAGCTTTGTAACCGCTATCGCGTACCCTATATGCCCGGTTGTATGACAATCACAGAGGTACTTACCGCTATGGAAGCCGGTGCTGATATTATTAAGATATTCCCGGCTGACCTTTTTGGTCCCACTATCATTAAGGACATCAAAGGTCCTCTGCCCCACGCAAAGCTTATGCCAACCGGCGGCGTTGATGTTGACAATGTTGACCAGTGGATTAAGGCAGGTGCCGTTGCTGTTGGTGCAGGTTCTTCTCTTACAAAAGGTGCAAAGACCGGCGACTATGCGGCAATAACCGAGACCGCAAAGCAGTTCATCGCAAAAATTAACCAAGCGCGTGCAGCACTTAAGAAATAAGCGAATTTTAAAAGCCTGAGACTGAGCCGACCCCCAAAAGTTAGACCAAAAATCTAATGATTGGGAGGTCGGTTTTTTCATGGCAAAATATAGTTGTGAATTCAAACTAAAAGTAGTACAAGAGTATTTGAATTGCAAAGGAAGTTATGATTACCTTGCGAAA
>JAZNCD010000079.1:0-14178 GCA_045587365.1 Clostridia bacterium | reverse complement strand
TTTGCCGAAACATAAATGTCTCCGTTACCATGAACAGTCAAATGCCCCGATGGTGTAACAAATGTGTTGCTGCCTGTTCCCTCAGGTGTGTCTGCATCGTCTTCTATATAATACTCTATGCCTGGCGGCATTTGCGCAGGGCCATAGGAAGTATCATAGGCATAGGTTGCTTTGATGTCAACAGATGCACCTGACAGAAGCTTTGTGCCATAGTTGTCAAGGACCAGTTTGTATGGGACTCCTGTCGGCTCTACTAATTTTAATAAGAAGAAAAAGTTTGCACAATTTCTGAGGCTACCCTCTGATGGAGAGTTGATTACTTTAAAGTCTGTGGTGCCCGGCAGAGTTGCTCCAAGAGAGGTGGAGCCACCACCGTCAAGGTTGACCGCCTCGGTGCAACCGAGTTCTAACAATCTTTTTGCAACAGTTTCTTTTCTTGCACCATAGCTGTAACCGCTCTGCCGTCCGTCTATTGTGTAGAAAATCACGGTGCCGTCGGGCTTTATGCCAATGGCGGTACGGGGTGCGGCTGCCTCGTCCTCAAGGTCAGGCTTTCCGTCGGTAAGAAGCTTACCGCCTGTACAACCAACCGCCCAGAGTGCATCGTTCCAAAGGTCTGCACTTTCTGCCGCCTGAGTGGTAATTGTTATTTTGGTGCCAGGCTCCAGAGACAGAAGTTTTGCCTTGAATTCTTCTGCCGCCTCTGACGATACGCTAAGCACCATCTTGCCATCAGGGATGGGAACAGAGCCGTCGTTGTCCTCCTTGCTCTCAACAACAGCGGTAATGCTGCTGCCAAGGGTTATATCCCCGCTGACTGAGCCAAGGACAACATCACGCCCCCAACCCGGGGAGTATGTTTCGTCTCCGTAATCGTCAGTAAAGAGATACAATGCGTAGGGCTGACGATATTTATTGATGCACTCTACCGTAAAGCAGTAGCCGTCTTCGGTTGTAATTGTGGTGGTAATGGGGAATTTTGCAGTAAAGGCTGTTCCGTCTTTTCTAAAACCTATACCCCAAAGCCAGGATGCATCCTTTGTGATAACTTTACCGTCAATAATGGTATTGCTCATGGGTACGCCTGTCTGGAAAGAGAAGAAGTCAGCGTTTACGCCCATTGCAGTGTTGTGACCTAAGCTGCTGAGAATATCATTTGCCGACGTCAGCGAGCGCTTGCCGTACACAGAATAGCCGTTTGTAAGTACAGGCATAACATCTGCACTTGGAGAGTAGGTGACATAATGCTCTGTCTGTCTGCCGACAGTTGGGTCTGCGTAGGTGTTTGTGTAAAGGGTTGTGCCCTGTGCCAGCTCTGACTGAGAGGTAGAAACCCTGTGGCCGAGAACGCCGGCAAGAGCTGATACAGGAAGAAATACAGTGGAAATTATAAGTACACATACAATCCATTTTGCTCTGTAAAAAGATGATGTAATTTTCATACTTGCATATCCTTTCTGATAACTATTTGAATTAACCAAAAAAATTATATATATTTAGGATAAAATCCTCTTGACATCTTGACAAATAGGTGATATAATGATAGTCTGTTTATAGTGCGAAATTTTGCGTATTTTTCCAGTTCTGAAAAATAAAAACATTCGCAAATCGGCTAAAATTCGTGTTTTTTGACTTGCGAGAACAAAACACATTTTATCACAATTTTAAGGATTTAGCAAGTACCTGAAAATAAAATTTACAATATGTTTATTTTTGGGCGCGATGGGTCGATATATACATCAGGCAAAAATCTGAGACTTGACAGTTTTGTTGTCAATTATCAGGGTGACGAATGTCGCCAAAAAAAATATTTTAATGAGGTGAGCGGTTTTATGGTACATCCTGTGAAACTGGGCAAGAACACTCGTATGAGTTACGGCAAAATTAATGAGGTTCTGGAGATGCCCAATCTGATTGAAATTCAGACAAACTCGTACAATTGGTTTCTGGACGAGGGACTCAAAGAGGTTTTTCATGACGTATCGCCTATTACGGACTATGCCGGAAATCTTATTTTAGAGTTTATTGATTATCGAATTGATAATACTCCAAAATACGATATTGAAGAATGCAAGGAGAGGGATGCTACTTATGCAGCACCGCTTCGTGTAAAGGTTCGCCTTATCAATAAGGAGACCGGAGAAATTAAGGAGCAGGAAATCTTTATGGGTGATTTCCCGATTATGACTCCGTCCGGTACATTTATTATAAACGGAGCTGAGCGTGTTATCGTGTCTCAGCTTGTTCGTGCGCCTAGTGTTTATTACTCACAGGAATTTGACAAGGTCGGCAAAAAGTTGTTTTCGTCACAGGTTATTCCTAACCGTGGTGCATGGCTTGAATACGAAACTGACAGTAATGATATTCTGTACGTGCGTATTGACCGTAACAGAAAAATCCCGATTACTGTTCTTATCCGTGCTCTTGGCTTTGGTACAGATGCACAGATAACAGAGCTCTTCGGAGAGGACGAAAGACTTCTTGCCACAATGGAAAAGGATACAACCACCAGTGTTGAAGAAGGTCTTCTTGAGGTTTACAGAAAGCTCCGTCCGGGTGAGCCACCGACAGTTGAGAGTGCACAATCACTTCTTACCAACCTGTTTTTTGACCCAAAGAGATATGACCTTGCAAGAGTTGGTAGATTTAAGTTCAACAAAAAGCTCAGACTTTCAAACCGTATCTGTGGATTTGTTTCTGCAGAGACTATTGCAGACCCCGAAACAGGCGAGCTTATTGTTGCAGAGGGCGATATAATCACAAAGGAAATGGCGTTTGCTCTTGAAAAGGCAAAGGTAAATTCAATCATGCTCGATGTGGACGGACGCAAGACACGCGTTATCTCCAACGGTATGGTTGACCTTAAGGATTATGTTGACTACAACCCGCGTGAATTTGGAATTTACGAAAGAGTAAGAGGAATTGTTCTCAGCGAAATACTTGAACAGTATCCTGATATGAACTCCGATGAGTTCAAGCAGGCTCTTTATGACAGAAGAGACGAGCTTATTCCAAGACACATTCTTATAGATGATATTATAGCATCTATTTCTTATATGGGAAATCTCGCTGCCGGTGTTGGCGATACAGATGATATCGACCACCTTGGCAACCGTCGCTTAAGAAGCGTTGGCGAGCTTTTGCAGAATCAGTTCCGTATTGGACTTTCCAGAATGGAAAGAGCCGTACGCGAGCGTATGACTACACAGGACCTTGATGTGGTTACACCGCAGAATCTTATAAACATAAGACCTGTGACCTCATCTATTAAAGAATTCTTTGGTTCATCACAGTTGTCACAGTTTATGGACCAGATTAACCCCCTTGGTGAGCTTACTCATAAGAGATGACTCTCTGCCCTCGGTCCCGGCGGTCTCTCTCGAGAGAGAGCCGGCTTTGAGGTCCGTGACGTTCACCACTCTCACTACGGACGTATGTGTCCTATTGAGACACCTGAAGGACCGAACATCGGTCTTATAAACTCACTCAGTGGTTTTGCAAAGGTAAATGAGTACGGATTTATCGAGACTCCTTACCGCAGAGTTGACAAAGAGACAGGTACTGTTACAAAAGAGGTTGACTATATGACAGCCGATGTAGAGGATGGTTTCTATGTTGCTCAGGCAAACGAGCCCCTTGATGAGAATGACAAGTTTATTAACAAAAAGATAGTTACAAGATTCAGGGATGAATTTATCGAGGTTTCACCAAATAAGGTTGACTATATGGACGTATCACCAAGACAGGTTATGTCTATTGCGACTGCGATGATTCCCTTCCTTGAAAACGACGATGCTAACCGTGCCCTGATGGGATCTAATATGCAGCGTCAGGCGGTTCCGCTTCTTGTGCCTGAATCACCGATTGTCGGCACAGGTATGGAATATAAAGCTGCCCGTGACTCGGGTGTCTGCGTTCTTGCAAAAGAGGGCGGTATCGTAGAGAAGTCATCGGGTACAGAGATTGTTATCAAGAACGACAATCACGAGACAGACACATACAAGCTTATTAAATACACACGTTCCAACCAGGGTACTTGTGTAAACCAGCGTCCGATAGTAGATGTTGGCGAGAGAGTTGAAAAAGGCGATATCATCGCAGACGGACCGTCTACCAGCAATGGTGAGATTGGTCTTGGCCGTAATATCCTCATCGGCTTTATGACATGGGAAGGTTACAACTACGAGGATGCTATCTTGATCAACGAACAGCTTGTAAAGGACGATGTATTTACATCTATTCATATCGAAGAATACGAAACCGAGGCGAGAGAAACAAAGCTCGGCCCCGAGGAAATCACAAGAGATATTCCAAACGTTGGTGAGGATGCCCTTCGCGACCTTGACGAGAGAGGTATTATCCGTATCGGTGCAGAGGTTGAGAGCGGCGATATCTTGGTTGGTAAGGTTACTCCAAAGGGAGAGACAGAGCTTACTGCTGAGGAGAGACTTCTCAGAGCAATCTTTGGTGAAAAAGCCCGTGAGGTTCGTGATACATCACTTAGAGTTCCTCATGGTGAATATGGTATAATCGTAGACGTAAAGGTATTTACAAGAGCGAACGGAGACGAACTTCCGCCGGGAGTTACTCAGGTAGTACGTTGCTACATCGCACAGAAGAGAAAGATTTCTGTCGGCGATAAGATGGCAGGTCGTCATGGTAACAAGGGCGTTATTTCAAGAATATTGCCTGAAGAGGATATGCCTTTCCTCCCTGATGGTACACCACTTCAGATTGTGCTTAACCCCTTGGGCGTACCTTCGCGTATGAACATCGGTCAGGTACTTGAGGTTCACCTTGGATACGCAGCAAAAGCTCTTGGCTGGAAGATAGCGACACCTGTGTTCGACGGTGCAAACGAGAAAGACATTATGGATGCTCTTGAGCAGGCAGGCTATAACAGAAACGGTAAGACAATACTCTACGACGGACGTACCGGTGAGCCCTTTGACAATCCGGTAACCGTTGGTTATATGCATTATCTCAAACTTGCCCATCTTGTAGATGATAAGATTCACGCACGTTCAACAGGTCCATACTCACTTGTTACTCAGCAGCCACTTGGTGGTAAAGCACAGTTTGGTGGTCAGCGTTTTGGTGAGATGGAGGTTTGGGCGCTTGAGGCATATGGTGCAGCGTATACTCTTCAGGAGATTCTGACAGTTAAGTCGGATGACGTTGTCGGACGTGTTAAGACATATGAATCCATTGTCAAGGGTGATAATGTACCCGAGCCGGGAGTTCCTGAATCCTTTAAGGTTCTTATTAAAGAGCTTCAGAGCCTTGCTCTTGATATGAAGGTGCTTGATAAGGAGGGCAACGAGATTGCTCTTCGTGAGTCTATGGATGATGAAGACAGTGATCTGCCTGTAAACATTGCAGGAGTGGAGGAGGATGAGGTTGTTAACAAGCATGACTTCTCCGAAGATGACGACTTCCTTGGCGATGAAGAAGATGAACTCGACAGCATCTTAAATGACGATGATGACGACAACATAATGGATTCTTTGCTTGGAGCAGATATGGAAGATGACGATATTGATTACCTTGATGCAGAGGGAATCGAGTCACTTGATCAGCTTGCAGAGGAAGAAGATTTAGGCGACGACGAATTCTAAGACAGAACGAGTCAACCGAGAATGTAGTTTAGTTGGCTGTCTGCCCAGCTCACGGCAGACAGAGATGAGAATTTGTGAGCCGGAAAGGTATGATCGGTATGAGCGAATATCAGAATTTTGAAGCTATTCAAATCGGACTTGCTTCTCCTGAGAAGATCAGAGAATGGTCAAGGGGAGAGGTAAAAAAGCCTGAAACTATAAATTACAGAACATTAAAGCCTGAAAAGGACGGTCTTTTCTGCGAGCGCATTTTTGGCCCGCAGAAGGACTGGGAATGTCACTGTGGTAAATACAAGAGAGTGCGTTATAAGGGCGTAGTCTGTGACCGTTGCGGCGTTGAGGTTACCCGTGCAAAGGTAAGACGCGAACGCATGGGTCATATAGAACTTGCAGTACCTGTATCACATATCTGGTACTTCAAGGGAATCCCAAGCCGTCTTGGACTTATCCTTGATATGTCCCCTCGTGCTCTTGAGAAGGTACTTTACTTTGCCGCTTATGTGGTTATTGATCCGGGCAAGACTTCTCTTGAGAAGAATCAGATTTTATCAGAAAAAGAATACAGAGAGAATTACGAAAAGTATGGAGATATGTTCCGTGCCGGAATGGGTGCTGAGGCTATCTACGAAATGCTGAAAAATATTGACCTTGATGAGCTTTATGAAGAGCTTCATGCTGAACTTGAAGACGCAAAGGGTCAGAAGAAAATCCGTACAGTCCGCAGACTGGAGGTTGTTGAGGCATTCCGTCACTCAGGTAACAAACCCGAGTGGATGATTATGACAGTTATCCCGGTAATTCCTCCCGATATTCGTCCTATGGTACAGTTAGATGGTGGTCGTTTTGCGACATCTGACCTTAATGACCTGTACCGCAGAGTTATCAACAGAAACAACAGATTAAAGCGCTTGCTTGACCTTGATGCTCCTGAAATAATTGTAAGAAACGAAAAGCGTATGCTTCAGGAAGCGGTTGATGCGCTAATTGACAACGGCAGACGAGGCAGACCTGTTACAGGTCCAGGAAACCGTCCGCTTAAATCTCTTTCGGATATGCTCAAGGGTAAGCAGGGACGTTTCCGTCAGAATCTTTTGGGTAAGCGTGTTGACTATTCAGGTCGTTCTGTTATCGTAGTTGGACCTGAGCTTAAGATTTATCAGTGTGGTCTTCCTAAGAAGATGGCACTTGAGCTCTTTAAGCCATTTGTTATGAAGAAGCTTGTTTCAGATGGATTTGCGCACAACATAAAGTCAGCAAAGCGTATGGTAGAGAGAGTTCGCCCCGAGGTTTGGGACGTGCTTGAGGATGTAATATCAGAGCATCCAGTCCTCTTAAACCGTGCTCCAACCCTTCATAGACTTGGTATTCAGGCGTTTGAACCTGTACTTGTAGAGGGTAAGGCGCTTAAGCTTCATCCTCTCGTATGTACCGCGTTTAACGCCGACTTTGACGGTGACCAGATGGCTGTTCACCTCCCGCTTTCAACCGAGGCTCAGGCAGAGGCGAGATTCCTTATGCTTTCTGCAAACAACCTTATCAAGCCTCAGGATGGTAAGCCTGTTACAGTTCCTACTCAGGATATGGTACTTGGTAGTTACTACCTTACACTTAAGGATGATACAGAAGTTGGTACAGGCAAGGTGTTTGGAAGTCACGACGAGGCTGTTCTTGCATACTACAACGGCGCAGTTGGTCTTCATGCTCCGATTAAGGTGCGCGTAACCAGGACAGTGAACGGAGTAGAAAAGACAGGTATAATAGATGCAACCGTCGGCAGACTTATATTTAATGAAAAGATTCCGCAGGACCTTGGCTTTGTAGACAGAACAAATCCCGAGCACGAGCTTGACCTTGAAATCGGCGATAATGTTCTTAAAAAGCCACCTGTTAAGGAAGCAATAAATGATAATGTAGAGCCGGGCGTTGACAAGAAGCTCCTGGGTAAGATTATCAATGCAGCTATTAAGCTCCACGGTATTACAGACACAGCTACATTGCTTGATGATATTAAGGCAATGGGTTATAAATACTCAACCATCGGTGCTATCACCGTATGTGTTGACGATATGCAGATTCCTGAAGCAAAGGCACAGTACCTTGCAGAAGCGGAAGAACGTATCGAGAAAATTATGAAGAAGTACCGCAGAGGTCTTTTGACCGATGAAGAGCGTCATCGTCATATAATCTCGGTATGGAGCGAGATTTCAGGTAAGGTTACCGACGCAATGATGGATAACCTCAAGCAGCTCAATCCTATCTATATGATGGCAAACTCCGGTGCCCGTGGTAGTGTAAACCAGATGCGTCAGCTTGCCGCAATGCGTGGTCTTATGGCGGATACATCAGGTCGTACAATCGAGATTCCGATCAGATCAAACTTCCGTGAGGGTCTTACAGTTCTTGAGTACTTTATTTCTACTCACGGTGCGCGTAAGGGTCTTACCGATACGGCGCTCAGAACAGCCGACTCAGGTTACCTTACACGTCGTCTGGTTGACGTTTCTCAGGAAGTTATTGTCCGTGAGGACGACTGTGGAACAAGGGACGGAATTATCGTTTCAGACATTCGTGACGGCAACGAGATTATCGAGCCGCTTATCGATCGTCTTGAGGGCAGAACTGTTACAGAGAATATTGTTCATCCTGAAACAGGCGAGCTTATCATTGCAGAGAACGAGATGATTAATGCAATCATTGCAAAGCGCATTGTTGATGCAGGAATTACAGAGGTAAAAATTCGTTCTGTTGTTAAGTGCCGCAGTAAGACGGGTGTTTGTGCTAAGTGTTACGGACACAACCTTTCAAACGGCACTCCTGTTAACGTGGGTGAAGCAGTTGGTATTATCGCTGCACAGTCCATCGGTGAGCCTGGTACTCAGCTTACAATGAGAACCTTCCACGCCGGCGGTGTCGCAGGTGACGATATTACTCAGGGTCTCCCCCGTGTTGAGGAGTTGTTTGAAGCAAGAAAGCCTAAGGGTGTTGCTATTATCTCTGAGGTTGCAGGAAAAGTTCGTATGGTTGAGACATCAGGCAAGAGAGAAATCGTTGTTATGAACGAAGAAACCGGCGAATCTGCAACATATATGATTCCCTTCGGTGCAAGAATTAAAGTCCGCGAGGAACAGGAAATTAAGGCCGGCGATCCGCTTACAGAGGGATCACTCAATCCTCACGATGTACTTGCTATTCTTGGTGCAACTGCAGTGCAGAACTACTTTATTCAGGAAGTTCAGCGTGTATACAGACTTCAGGGTGTTGATATCAACGATAAGCACATTGAGGTTATTGTTCGTCAGATGATGCACAAGGTAAAGATAGAAAGTGCAGGAGATACAGATCTTCTCACGGGCTCACTCGTTAATATTTACGAGCTTGAAGAAATCAACAACAAGGTTATTGCAGAGGGCAAAGAGCCTGCTGAGTTCTCAATTCAGCTTATGGGTATCACAAAGGCAGCCCTTGCTACCGAGTCATTCCTCTCTGCTGCATCCTTCCAGGAGACAACTCGTGTCCTGACAGATGCTGCGATAAAGGGTAAGAAGGATCCGCTCATCGGACTTAAAGAAAATGTTATTATTGGTAAGCTTGTTCCTGCTGGTACAGGAATGGCAGATTATAACAACATTGAGGTCTATCCGGTATACAGCGAGGTATGTGATGAAGAAAGTGTAGCAGAAATCCAGTAATATATAAAGCCGCCAACGTAAAGTTGGCGGCTTTTGTTTTGTATAAGACTTGAAATAATATATATTTTATGGTAGAATAAGGTCAAATAATATGCTCTTTAGGTTAAGCGTTATGATAAGGGCTCTATATAGAATCTGATATTATAAATAAGGCAGAGGAGAGAGGTGGAGATATGGCAAAAGGAAATATGATAGTTGGGCAGTCAGGCGGACCGACAGCGGCGATAAACGCAAGTCTTGCCGGTGTATACCACAAGGCGAAGGAGCTTGGTGTACAAAAGGTTTATGGTATGCTTGGCGGCGTTGAGGGACTTCTTGAGAAAAAGATTGTTGATCTTGATGATTACCTCAGTGGAGATAAAGAAGTAGAAATTTTGAAGCAAACACCATCTGCGGCGCTTGGCAGCTGCAGATACAAACTGCCGACCATTGAAAATAATGAAGAGACCTATGCTAAACTTTTTGGGATTTTAAAAGAACTTGACATTGCGTATTTTATTTACATAGGCGGAAATGACTCTATGGACACAATAGCCAAGCTGTCGTCGTATGCCGAAAAAATTGGAAGTGATATACGTTTTATGGGTGTGCCAAAGACGGTGGACAACGATTTGGCGGTTACCGACCATACTCCCGGTTTTGGTAGTGCGGCAAAGTATGTTGCCACATCCGTAAAAGAGGTTATTTGTGACAGTTCTGTTTATGATATGAAATCAATCACAGTAATCGAGATAATGGGCAGAAACGCAGGTTGGCTTGCCGCATCGTCCGTGCTTGCAAAAGGGGAGGACTGCGTGGGTGTAGATTTGATTTATCTGCCCGAGTGCGGCTTTGACCTTGAAAAATGTGCGGCAAAGGTAGAACAGTTGCTCAGTGAGAAGAATACGGTTGTTATAGCGGTGTCAGAGGCTCTTCGGGATAGCGACGGCAATTACATATGCGAGGAGGGGTCTGTTTACGCAGGGCTTGATTCCTTCGGGCACAAGATTATGAGCGGCACAGGACAGTTCCTTGCCAGATACCTTGGTGGAAAGCTTGGAGTAAAGGCAAGGGGAATAGAGCTAAATACTCTACAGAGAAGTGCGGCACATTTTGCCTCAAGACAGGATATTGATGAATCATTTATGCTTGGTGGTGCATCTGCAAAAGCGGCAGTTGAGGGCAGAACGGCTGAGATGTCGGTTATAAAGAGAGGGGCTAATGAGCCTTATCAGTATAAGATTGAGACCGCAAGCATATATGAGATTGCAAATGTAGAAAAGACTGTGCCGAAAGAGTGGATTTGTAATGACGGCTCTTATGTTACAGATGATATGGTAAGATATTGCCGTCCCCTTATACAGGGAGAGCTTAAAACAGTGACAAAGGGCGGTCTGCCGGTTCATCTTAAGATTAAATAAAGGTATGCGGAGGAACATATATGGAGAAATATTCTTATAATACAAGAGGGACGTGTTCAAGGGCGATTACCTTTGAAACTGACGGCAACACTGTGCACAATGTTGTATTCAACGGCGGTTGCAATGGTAACACACAAGGCATATCAAGACTTGTAGAGGGTATGGAAGTCAGTATAGTGATTGAGCTTTTAAAGGATGTAAACTGCAACGGCAGAGGAACATCCTGCCCGGCTCAGCTTGCAAAAGCGCTTGAGCAGATGCAGGAGAAAAAAGTATAATATAAATGATAAAGCCTCCCTAGAGCATCAGGGAGGTGGGGTTGCGTAGCAAACTCGGAGGGATTGTAATTTATGAAAGTGAAAATATCTCCTTAAAGGCAAAAGCAGAAAAAGACAATTCCTCAGTCTCGCAGGCTCGACAACTCCCTTTACACAAGGGAGCCTATTTTTTTGCAGAATTAATTTGCATAAATAATATTGGTTTAAAAAAGCTTTGCAGAGAGCAGTTGCTCTCTGCAAAGCTTTTTCTACGGTTTTACATAATTGAAAATTCCGTTATAGATTGCCTGTGCGGCAGCTGTTCTCCATGCAGAACTGTTCAGGTTAAGCGCCTCTGTGGGGTTAGAAAGATATCCAAGCTCTAAAAGTGTTGCCGGCATATCTGTCTGCCTGAGAACTGCAAAATTTGCAGCGCGTACTCCGTTGTCCTTTGAGCCAAGCCTGCTTACAAATGAGCGGACAATGGACTCTGCAAGTGCTTGTGCACGTCCGCCGAGGCGGTATACGTATGCCTCAAAGCCGTTGGCGGCAGGGTTGGGCGATGAATTGGTATGAATACTTACAAAGTAATCAGCCCCCCAATTATTCGCCATTCTTGCGCGGTTTGAAAGGTCTGCGCTCTTGCCCGGAAGCACGTTTTCGGTAGGGGTTGTGCGGTAAAGCATAACCTCGTATCCGCCGTTTCGTAGTAGCTGAGCGAGCTGGAGAGCAACGCTTAAGTTTACATTTTGTTCTATAACTCCATTGCCGACGGCTCCGGGGTCTGTGCCGCCGTGACCTGCGTCAACAAATATTTTCGTTGCCATTATTTCACCTCATTTAGTCTGTACAGGAGAAAACTCTCCTGATTTATAATATGCAAAAAGAAGTAAAATGTTTTGAAAACATTTAATCTCTGCGTAATTGTAATGTAATATCTATATGTTATACTAGTTAAAAAGGTGTGTTATTGTGGGGGTGAAATATATTTAAACATAATGTTTAAAAAATACTTGCATTTATAACAAAATATTGTTATAATATTTTAGAGTTATACAATATGTAGATTAAAACCAATTGATGGGAGCGTCTATATGGAGAAATTAGTTGTTTTGGGGGGAGCGCGACTTTGCGGAGAAGTCGAAATCAGCGGTGCGAAAAATTCTGCCGTTGCTATTTTGGCAGCATCCATTATGGTCAAAGGGAAATGCGTTATTGACAATGTTCCTCATGTCAGCGATATAGAGGTTTTATTAGATATAATCGAGGGTCTTGGCGGCAGTGCAAAGTTTGTGTCAGGCGGCACAGTTGAAATTGACTGCACCAATTTAGACAAATTTGAGGCGGACACGGAGACGGTTCGTCGTATTCGTGCGTCCTCGTACCTTATGGGGGCTCTTCTTGGCAGATTTAAGCGTGCCAGAGTTGGTATGCCCGGCGGTTGTGATTTTGGTGTAAGACCTATTGACCAGCACCTGAAGGGCTTTGAAATTCTTGGTGCAGAGTATGATCTTGACCATGGTCTTGTTGACCTGAAGGCAGACAAGCTTGTTGGGGACACTGTATATCTTGATATGGTATCTGTTGGCGCGACCATAAATATTATGCTTGCGGCTACATTTGCAGAGGGAATGACAATCATTGAAAGTGCCGCAAAAGAGCCACACATAGTTGATGTTGCAAACTTTTTAAACAAGATGGGTGCAAATATCAAGGGTGCAGGCACTGATGTTATAAAAATCAGAGGAGTAGAAGAGCTCCACGGAGGTAACTTTAGTGTTATCCCCGACCAGATTGAGGCAGGTACATTTATGATTGCGGCAGCTGCCACAGGTGGAGATGTTGTTGTAAGTAACATAATTCCCAAACATATGGAATCCTTAAGTGCCAAGCTTGAAGAAATGGGCGTTGGAATTGAAGAATACGACGAAGCAATTCGCGTGTATATGGATGGGAGAACTTTAAAACGTGCAAATGTAAAAACTCAGCCGTATCCCGGATTTCCGACGGACTTGCAACCACAGATTCTGACGCTTCTCAGTGTTGCTGAAGGCACAAGCGTTGTTACTGAAAACGTTTGGGATAACAGATTTAAATATGTAGATGAGCTCAACAGAATGGGTGCAAATGTAAGCGTTGACGGCAGAACTGCGACAGTTGACGGGTGCGAGCATCTGACCGGCGCATCGGTGTATGCTACTGATTTGCGTGCGGCGGCGGCTCTTGTAATTGCAGGACTTATGGCGCATGGTGTAAGCGAAATATATAATTTGAAGTACTTAGACAGAGGATATGAAAATATTGAGACAAAGCTTAGAAATCTTGGCGCACAGATAGCAAGAAGAAAGAGTGAAAACGAAGCATTTGATGATGCGATGTAGTGTAATAATACTTGGGTGATGAATATGAAACTATTTTCACTTAGAAGCTCAAGCCGCGGAAACGCGGCTTTAGTTTATGCAGAAGATACAAAAATATTGGTTGATTGCGGTGTAAGCGGAAAGGTTGCAGCAAGTGCTCTTGCAGATATTGACGTAAAGCCTGAAGAACTCAGCGGCATTGTGGTGACCCACGAGCATACTGACCATATTGCGGGCATCGGAGTAATGATGCGGAGATATAACCTTCCTGTATGGGCAAATCGCAAAACATGGATGGCTATGTCAGGGCAGATTGGATGCGTGGACGAATCTCTTATAAAGATTTTTGATGACAACCAGAGTTTTGAGATTGGCAACATTGGAGTTTCACCGTTTTCAATACCTCATGATGCGGCGTGTCCTGTTGGATATAGCTTTGTAAGAGATAACGAAAAGGTATCAGTTGCGACGGATATCGGCGAGCTTAAGAAGGAACTGTTTGTAGCACTTAAAGGCAGCAACACGGTGCTTCTTGAGGCAAATCATGATATAAATATGCTTGAAATCGGCAGATATCCGCTGCCGCTAAAAAGAAGAATAAGAGGACGCCTCGGACACCTTTCAAATGATGATGCAGGAAAAGCGGCAGAATTTCTTGTAAAGCTTGGAACAGAAAAAATACTTCTCGGACATCTGAGTGAGGAAAACAACTATCCTGAACTTGCGATGCAGACGGTGATGTGCGTGCTTAAAGACGCCGGCATAAAAATTGGCACAGATGTGTTGATGGGCGTTGCAGGCAGAGGAGCGGTAGCATCAGTATAAAAAAACAAATCCCATAGCAACTGTTGTTG
>JAZNCD010000078.1:0-70053 GCA_045587365.1 Clostridia bacterium | reverse complement strand
TCAAGATTAAGAGCTTTGTTCGTTTCGAAACAGGCGAAGGTCTTGAAAAGAGAGAAGACAACTTTGCAGACGAAGTTGCAAGCATGGTTAAATAATTGCTTAAATTTAAACACCATAGACCAGATGGTCTATGGTGTTTTTAATTTAAAGAAATTACATATATTGTAGGGGACGGCCTCCCGGACGTCCCGTTTTGCGGGCTGTCGAGGACGCCAGCCCCTACAATATGAATTAATCAGCATTTATTTGAGGGTATGGATTTGTGTTGTTGAGGATACATCTTTTATCAATTCTTCTTTTTTAGACTTAGGTAATTTTTTGATTTGACTTTCAAGTCTTGATGCAGATGACCTGTCGGGTAGTTCCCACACAGCTTCTATTGATAAGGGTGTGTGTGCGGCTGTATATTTTGCTCCTTTTTTATGTTTTTCTTTATGTTCTTCAAAACGCCTTTCGACATTAGTTGTTATACCGGTGTACAGAGAATTGTCACTGCATCTGAGTATATAAACGTAATAAGGTTTGCTGCAGTTATTCTTAAGGTTTTTTCGTACAATACCTGCAAGATAAAGAGAACCGCATACAACTGCTGTGCCATCACTCTCTGCAAGTTTCAGGGCTGTTTTTGCAGCAGAGACGGGGTCTTTACATATTGTTGCATTAACACCATATTTGGCAAACTCTGCGACGATACTCTCTGCCTTTGCACACCTTGGCATATCTATCTCTGTTACAATTACTGTAGGATTAAGATTTGCAAGTTCTTTGATACAACCGCTTATATCCTTGTCTTCCATCATGGCTATGCAGAGTACAATAGAAGATGCTACATCCCCAAGACTACTGCATAGAGCCTTTACGGCAGAAATGTTATGAGCGCCGTCTATGATTAAGCCATTGTCAAGCCTTTCAAGTCGTGCAGGGTTAAAAGCAGACAAAAGACCTTTTTTGATAGTGTCATCAGAGACAGGTAATCCTGAATTGCTTAATTCATCAATTGCGGTGAGCACTGTTGCAGCATTGTATTTTTGAAATTCACCATTTAAACCAATGGTATAAATTCCGCCATTATATTCAAAATCGTTTCCGTCTAAAATTTTTGGCTCTTTGGCATATATAAGTTTTGCATTTCTTTCCTTGCAAAAGTCTTTTATTACTTTTTTTGCATATGTTTCCTGAATAGGATATACAATAACTTTACTGTTATCCTTTATAATCCCGCATTTTTCTGCAGTAATTTCCTCAATTGTTTCTCCTAAATATTGGGTATGGTCAAGACTTATAGACATAAGAATTGTCAAAACGGAATTATCAATTACATTTGTTGCATCAAGTCTGCCGCCAAGGCCTGTTTCGAGAACAACTATATCGCAATTTTGCTTCTTAAAATACTCAAATGCAATGGCGGTATCAAGGGCAAATTCGGATACGGGTGTATCGTATGTCTCTATGGTGTTGCGAATTTTTGTTGTAATTTCTGCCAATGACTTATTATCAATCATTTCTCCGTTAACTTTAATTCGTTCGTTAAAGACTTCGATATACGGAGATGTAAAAAGTCCTGTCTTGTATCCTGACAGAGTCAGAATTTGGGCAAGCATAATTGCGGCAGAGCCTTTCCCGTTTGTGCCGGCAATATGAATGAACTTTAAATTCTTTTGTGGGTTACCAATTTTATCAAGTAGTTTGCGCAGTAAATCATTGCCAAGCACCCGACTGAATTTTGGTGTATTGTGTATGTAATTTAAGGTTTCGATGTAATTCATAAGTATCACCAATAAGATTAGAGGAACGCATTATGCGTTCCTCTAATTAATTATTTCAATTTTTCAAGACTGTCAAGGACAGATTTCAGCATTTCTTTATATTGCTCGCCTTTTATGCGCTCTTGCTCAACAACGGCAGCGGGAGCTTTATCCGTAAAGCCTTTGTTAGAGAGCTTGCCCTCTACACGTTTTATCTCACCTTCAAGGCGTGTCTTTTCTTTTTCAAGTCTTTCGATTTCTTTTGTTTTGTCAACCAAATCATCAAGAGGAAGAAGAAATTCTCCGCCCGGAGATGCAACGGATACAGAGTTTTCGGGCACAACACCCTTGTCATCGGTAATAACAACCTCTGATGCGGAAGCCAGCTTTGTGTAGAACAAAGCACCCTTGCTGAAAACATCTTCTCTGTTTGTAACGATATAAAGCTTAGCCTTCTTTGAGGGCGGAACGTTCATTTCGTTTCTGATGTTTCTGATGCCCTTTATAGAATCCATTATAAGCTGCATATCTTCGTTTGCAGATTTATTTTCAAATTCCTTGTTATACTCAGGGAAGGCAGATATCATAATACTCTCACCATCGTGAGGGAGTGCCTGCCATATTTCTTCTGTAATAAATGGCATAAACGGATGGAGGAGCTTTAAGGTGTTTGAAAGCACATATACAAGGGTATTTTGTGCAACCAGATTACTCTCATCATCCTGTGCAAATCTTGGTTTGACAAGCTCGATATACCAGTCACAGAACTTGTCCCAAATAAAGTCGTAAAGCTTTGCAACCGCAACACCTAGCTCGTATTTTTCAAGATTTTCGGTTACTTCGCCTACAAGCTCGTTGTACTGATGTAGTATCCATTTATCTTCAATCTGTAATTTTGAAACATCAGGAGTTTCGCACTTGTCTATGGTAAGGTTCATCATAACAAAACGGGAAGCATTCCATATTTTGTTTGCAAAGTTACGGCTTGCCTCTACACGCTCCATATAAAAACGCATATCGTTTCCGGGTGAGTTACCGCTTGCAAGTGTAAACCTCAGTGCGTCTGCACCGTACTGGTCAATAACCTCAAGAGGGTCAATACCATTACCGAGGGACTTACTCATCTTTCTGCCCTGACTGTCACGAACAAGACCGTGAATATATACATCTTTAAACGGAACCTCGCCCATATGCTCAAGACCTGAGAACATCATTCGTGCAACCCAGAAGAAGATAATATCATATCCTGTAACCAATACGGATGTAGGATAAAAATGCTCAAGCTCGGGTGTTTTTTCGGGCCATCCAAGAGTAGAGAAGGGCCAGAGTGCAGAAGAGAACCAAGTATCGAGTACATCGGGGTCCTGTTTAACAGGAGCACCGCACTTTGGACATATTGTGATATCTTCCTTTGAAACTGTTGTTTCGCCACAGGCATCACAGTAAAACGCAGGAATTCTGTGTCCCCACCAGAGCTGACGTGAAATACACCAATCGTGTACGTTTTCCATCCAGTGTGAATATGTCTTTGTAAATCTCTCAGGTATAAATCTTGTGTCACCTGTCTTTACGGCTTCTGCCGCAGGCTTTGCAAGTGGTTCCATCTTTACAAACCACTGCTTTGAAGTGATAGGCTCGACAGTTGTTGAACAACGATAACACTGACCAACATTATGAGTGTGGGGAACAACCTTAACAAGAAGCCCCTCTGCCTCAAGGTCAGCAATCATAGCTTTTCTTGCCTCATATCTGTCCATACCTTCATACTTGCCGCCGTATGAGTTAATTGTAGCGTCGTCATTCATAACCTTTATCTGTTCAAGATTATGACGCAAACCTACCTCAAAGTCGTTGGGGTCATGTGCAGGAGTAATTTTTACGCATCCTGTACCAAATTCTTTGTCAACGTATTCATCGGCAATTATGGGAATTTCTCTGCCAACAAGCGGAAGAATAAGAGTCTTGCCGACAAGGTGAGTATATCTCTCGTCCTCAGGATTTACTGCAACTGCGGTATCACCAAGAAGAGTCTCGGGTCTTGTTGTCGCAATCTCAATAAATTCATCGCTATCCTTAATCGGATATTTAATATGCCAGAAGAAACCTTCCTGCTCGGAATATTCAACCTCGGCATCTGAAAGCGCAGTTGCACAGTTTGGACACCAGTTGATAATACGGCTGCCCTGATAAATAAGACCTTTTTCGTAAAGGTTAACAAATACCTCGCGGACTGCTTTGCTGCAACCCTCGTCCATAGTAAATCTCTCTCTGTCCCAGTCGCAGGAGCAGCCAAGAGTTTTAAGCTGGCTTATAATTCTGTCGCCAAATTTTTCTTTCCACTGCCATACACGCTTTAAAAACTCATCGCGGCCAAGGTCGTAACGGGTAAGACCCTCGTTCACGCGGAGGTCTTCTTCAACCTTAATCTGTGTTGCAATACCTGCATGGTCCGTGCCCGGCACCCAAAGGGCATTATAGCCCTGCATTCTCTTGGTACGGATAATTATATCCTGAAATGTTTCATCAAGAGCATGTCCCATATGGAGCTGTCCTGTAACGTTTGGAGGCGGGATAACTATTGTAAAAGGCTTTTTAGACTTGTCCACCTCTGCGTGGAAGTAGCCTTTGTCACACCATTCATTGTAGATTCTTTTTTCGACCTGTTTGGGGTCATATGTTTTTGGTAGCTCTTTTGCCACTAAAATCACTCCTAACCTAAGTAACTGCTGCGTATTCTGCAACATTATTTTATTTTATCACATAATCCTATTATGTGCAAGTGCAATTTATTATTTTATGGCCATAAATTTGCCTATTATAGTAAATATTACAAATGCGATTATGTTTGTTGCAACAACCGTTGAGCCAACGGGTGTTGCGAAAATGATTGACAACATAATTCCAAGCGTTGCACATACAACTGCAAAGATTGCAGAACTCAACACTACACCTTTAAAGCTTTTAAAAACACGCATAGAAGATACCGCAGGAAAAACAATGATTGCCGATGTCAAAAGTGAGCCTACAAGGTTCATTGCAAGAGCAATTATTATTGCGCAAACTATTGACAGAACTGTGTTATACAGTCTGACCCTTATGCCTGATGCGGCAGCAAAATTTTCGTCAAAGGTAATTAAAAAAATTTTTTTGTAAAAAAATACAAACATAAGTATTACAATAGCTGATATTGTTGCACAGACCCAAACATCGGATTTTGACAGGGTTAATATCGATGTTGAGCCAAATAAAGTTCCACAGACATCTCCTGTTATGTTTTGCGAGGAGGGGTATATATTCAGTAACAGATATCCGATTGCCAACGCCCCGACGGACAACATTGCAAGGGAAGAATCTCCTTTAATTTTTGAATTCTGAGATGCACACAAAAGTATTATTGCGCAGAGTACAGTGACCGGAATAACAACAATCATTTCGTTGTTAATTCTAAGAATGCTTGCCACAGCCAATGCCCCGAAGGCAACATGTGACAGACCATCGCCTATAAAGGAATATCTTTTTAAAACAAGTGTTACGCCAAGAACCGATGCAGACAGAGCGATTAAAACCCCAACAACAAGGGCGTATATAACAAAAGGATATTTAAAGTAATCAAAAAGGGATAATACACCATTAGTCATTGTCTGCACCCTCCCAATGTTTAAAAATCTTTATTGCGCTACTGCCTGTATACTCATCTTTTTTGCCAAAAAATAATTGCTCGCGTCCTATGTGCAGTATATGTGTTGCAAGTTTTAAGGCGTCATTAATATCGTGAGACACCATTATAATCGTCATATTTTCTTCTTTATTCAGGTATGAAAGTGTTTCGTATAGTTTATTTGTAGCTACGACGTCAAGACCTGATGTGGGCTCGTCAAGGACAAGGGTGTCTCCTGCTGCGCAGAGAGCGCGTGCAAGAAACACGCGTTGTTGCTGACCGCCGGACAGCTCCCTGAAGGACTTTTTTGATATATCCACAATCCCAAGCTTGTTCATATTAACCTCTGCAAGATTTCTGCGTTCTCTGCCTGACAGACAATGGGAGCAGGCGGAAAATCCCGACATAACAATTTCTTTAACCGTTGCAGGAAAATCCATTTGTATTCCTGTTTGCTGAGGCAGATACCCAAAGCAGGGAGAGGTTGTGTTCTCGTTAAATTCAATTTGACCGTCAAGTGGCTTTATAAGTTTGAGTATAGCTTTAATCAGTGTGCTTTTGCCGGAGCCGTTTTCACCCACAATGCACATAAAGTCGCCTTTGTTTACAGAAAAGTCTATGTTTTTTGTCACAATTTTTCCGTTATATCCAAGAGAAACATTTTTGCATTTTATTTGAGTCATATTATTTCGTTTCCTTTCAGCATAGTCAAGTTTAGTTCAGTGATTCCTTAATGATTGACAGGTTATCCTCCATGGTGGAGAGGTAGGAGAGCCCCGAATTTATTTCATCGTTTGAAACAGACTGCAGAGAGTTTAGTGACAATGTTTTTATTCCCGATGTTTTACAGTTTGATATAACTGCCTCATCAATGCTTGTGTAGCCTTTGTCTATTGTCATTACGGATGTTAGGTTAAGCTCGCCAATTTTTTCTGCAAGAGATACTACGGTCTCAAAGGATGCCTCTGTCTCGGCAGAGCATCCCGGAAAAGCACAGAAACAGGTTAGCTCATAGTCTTTTGCAAGATATGCAAAGGGATATCTGTCAGCAAAGACAATCTCCCGACGAAGTGAATTGTCAATCGTATTTTGATACTTTTTGTCAAGGTTTGATAGTTGTGCAAGGTATTGCTCTGTATTTGCTTTATATGTTTCGGCATTGGAATGGTCGATAGATATTATGTTGTCTGATATAATTCTGCATAGTACATCAGCGTTTTTAATGGAGAGCCATATGTGTTCGTCATACTCCATAGTGTTATTGTGGGTGTGGTGTTGGTTTGATGAATGTTCGTCAATACAGATAAGATGTGGCTCAAGCTCTGACATCATATTGATAACAATTGGTTTCTTGTCTCCAAGGGAGTCAAGTATATTAATTATTGGCTTGTCCGACTCTCCGCCTGTACAGATTATCATATCACAACCCGATATTCTTATAATATCATCTGCAGATGGTTGAAAATTATGGATATCAACGCCCATCTTTTGCAGTAAATCGACATTAATTGTGTCAAGTTCACCTACAATGTTTTTTGTCCAGTCATATTGCGAAAACCCTGTGCAAAGTATATTTATCTTTTGTGAATTAGTTGTATAATCAACAGATGCACCATTACATCCGCATACAATTAACATAATAAAAGCGATACAAAAAATTAATTTGTGACAATTTTTATATTTCATAAGCTTCTCCTTTATTTGCCGCCCAAACTGTTACAATGAGAGCATTTTCCAAACAGTATTGTATGATTTTTATCGACAGTAAAGTTGTTGTCAAACATTATGCTGCTTATAAGGTCGTTTGTAACCTTGTCATTCATGTGCAGAATTTTGCCGCAATCCATACACTTCATATGCAGATGACAGGAACATTCTTTGCAATTAACATACTGATATAAAAAAATGCGTGTGGTACCCTTAGTGAAGCGTTTAACTGTTCCGTCCTCAACAAGCTTTGGCATAAGCCGATATATCGTGCTCTTACCAACAGAAATTTTTGATGCGATTTCATCAATTGTAAAGGAGGAATTGTGGTTTTGCCGCAAGAAGTCGGCAAGCAATTTTTTTTGAATTGTATTGTAACCCATTTTACCATCTCCAAATTGAGAGTTATTCTCATATTATATCAAAATATAATTATTTGTCAATCGAATTGCAGCTTTTGTTAAAATTTTAACTTATTCGTATTTGCTTGACATAGAATTATATAAATTGTATACTTATAATTGGTACTGTATGTAACTTTGTGCATATCAGGTTGAGAGTATATAATATTAAGAAGGTGAAGTAAATGAGGACATTTAAAGGTGGTGTGCACCCTGCTGACCATAAGGCAGAGACAGCCTCAGCTATGATAGTTGATCTTGTTCCGCCGGAGGAGTTGGTTTTTCCGATTTCCCAGCATATAGGTGCACCGTCAAAACCATGCGTAAAAGTTGGAGACAGGGTTTTGGTGGGGCAAAAGATAGCTGAAGCCGACGGATTTATGTCGGCAAATATTCATTCATCTGTTTCGGGCACTGTTGTGGCAATTGAAAAAAGATTACATCCAAATGGTTTGCCGACAGAGAGTATAGTTGTTAAAAACGACGGGCTTGATGAGCTTGCGCCTGCGGTAGAACATTTTGGCGAAGATTACAAAACAAAATCCGCTAAAGAACTAATTGATATAATTAGGGATGCAGGCATTGTTGGTATGGGAGGTGCTACATTCCCAACCCATGTTAAGTTGTCTGTTCCCGATGGTGCAAAGATTGATTATGTAATAATCAACGGGGCGGAGTGTGAGCCTTATCTGACGTCGGATTATCGTGCTATGCTTGAGACCCCCGACGAAATTATAGGCGGGCTTAAAATTTTAATACATATTTTTGGACTAAAGGATGGTTATATCGGTATCGAGAGTAACAAGCCTGAGGCAATCACCAATATGAAAAAAGCGGCGGCTGAGGTTACGGATGTAAATATACATATTGTTCCTCTTAAGACCAAGTACCCTCAGGGTGCTGAGAAACAACTCATAAACGCAATAACAGGCAGAAAGCTTGCTCCCGGTACACTGCCGTGGCAGAGCGGATGCATTGTAAATAATATTGACACATGTGCCGCGATATACAGAGCGGTTGTAAAGGGTATGCCGGTTATAAAGAGGATTGTAACCCTTGGCGGTGATGCAATGAAGAATCCGATGAATTACCGGGCAAGGATAGGCACTCCGTTTTCCTACCTTATTGAACAGTCGGGTGGTTTGAATTATGAAGCTAAAAAGGTCCTTATGGGAGCACCGATGATGGGTACGGCTGTGCCAAACACATCCGTTCCTGTGATTAAGGGTACTTCGGGAATAATTGCATTTGGTGAAACGACAGCAAAACTTGATGAAGAAAACGTATGTATCAGATGTGCAAAGTGTGTATATGTTTGTCCTATGAAGCTGCAACCTAATCTTTTAGATATTGCCGCAAGAGTATATGATACAGACGCACTGCAGAAGTTAAATGTTACGGATTGTATTGAATGTGGCAGTTGCGCCTATGTTTGTCCGTCTAAACGAAGACAGGTTCAGCAAATTAAGGTTGCAAAGGTTAAGCTGCGTGAGATGCAGACTCGCGCTAAGGCGTAGAGGATGGAGGGATATATATGGAGGAAAAATTGATTGTATCACACTCTCCGCATATCGGGAGCGATGATACTGTTACAAAAATAATGCTTGATGTGATAATTGCATTGATGCCTGCTTTCGCTGCGGGAATTCTTGTTTTTGGTTTTAGAGCGCTTGTGGTTACACTTGTTTGTATCATAAGCTGTGTGCTCTCCGAATACATATGGCAGAAAATTCTTAAAAAGCCTGATACAACGGGCGATTTAAGTGCAATTGTTACCGGTATGCTGCTGGCATTTAATCTGCCTGCGTCAATTCCACTCTGGATGGCAGTTATCGGCTCTGTTTTTGCAATAATTGTTGTTAAGCAGTTTTTTGGCGGACTTGGTCATAACTTTATGAATCCTGCGCTTGCCGGCAGAGCATTTCTGCTTGCCGCCTGGGCACTTCCTATGACAACATGGTATGCCCCCGACACGGTTTTACCGGTGTTTGGTACACCTGATGCAATATCTGCAGCTACGCCTCTTGTTGCATACGTTGAGGGTGGTGCAAGCTTTGACTATTTGACACTCTTTCTTGGATATACAGGCGGTTGCATAGGTGAAACATCAGCTCTTGCAATTTTAATCGGTGCCATATACCTGATTGCTAAAAAGGTTATCAGAATAAGAGTTCCGCTCATCTATATTGCAACTGTTGCACTTGGTATGTGGCTCTTCGGTGGAAGAAATGGTATAGCAACGGGAGATCCGCTTTATGCAATACTCTCGGGCGGTCTTATGCTTGGTGCCTGCTTTATGGCAACTGACTATACAACGACTCCGACCACTCCATGGGGGCAGGTTTTATTTGCATTAGGATGCGGAATTATTACTGTTTTAATTCGTATATGGGGTGGATATCCTGAGGGTGTATCATATTCAATTCTTTTGATGAATATTGCGACACCTCTTATTGATAAAATTACGGCTCCTAAGAGATTTGGTTATGTAAAGTCAAAGAAGGAGGCGAGGGCGTAATGAAAAAAGAAAGTGCATCAAAGGAAATATTTGTACTGACACTTAAGCTTTTTGTAATATGCTTTATAGTTGCCGGACTTCTTGGATTTATAAACTCTGTAACAGCCCCGATTATAAAGGTCAATGAAGAAAAAGAATTCAACACATCTATGCAGGAGCTTTTGCCTGATGCAAAGGAATTTGAAGAGATAGAAAGTTCAGGATTTACACCGTCTGAAGCAGGGGTTGAGCTTGAAAGTCTGTATAAAGGTTTAGATGGAGAAAATATCTGTGGATATGTTGCAAGCGCTGTTTGTCACGAGGGATACGGCGGAGACATCAATGTAATGGTTGGCATAACAGAGGAATTTAAAGTTTCGCAAATTAAGATTATGTCGATGAGCGAGACGGCAGGTCTTGGTGCAAAAGCAGGTACTGCTGAGTTTTCTGATCAGTATAGCGGTCTTGCAAGCGGAATAGGCGTAGAAAAGAATAACGGCGGAAGTGCTGATACAAATACTATTTCAGCTATATCGGGTGCGACGGTTACATCTAAAGCGGTAACAAAGGCGGTTAACTGTGCACTTGATGCGGCAGTAGAGGGGGGTGGACAAAATGAGTGATAAGAAGAAAAAAGGCGGCTCTGCCTTTGGTGCGTTTTTTAACGGACTTATCAAGGAAAACCCTACATTTGTTCTTATGCTTGGTATGTGTCCGACCCTTGCAGTTACAACAGGCGTTATAAACGGTATAGGTATGGGACTTTCCACAACGGCAGTACTGATTTGTTCAAACATAGTTATATCTATGCTCAGAAACTTTATTCCAAATAAGATTCGTATAGCATCGTATATAGTTATAGTTGCAGGATTTGTGACAATTGTAGAGATGCTTATGAAGGCCTATGTGCCGGCACTTTCTGCAAGCCTTGGTATATATATACCCCTTATAGTTGTAAACTGTATTATTCTTGGTCGTGCAGAGGCTTTTGCATCCAAAAACGGCGTTTTAACTTCTGCTTTTGACGGACTTGGTATGGGAATAGGCTTTACTGTTGCACTTACACTTATTGCATCGGTAAGAGAAATCCTCGGAGCGGGAACCTTTGCCGGAATACCCTTGTTCGGTGATGGTTTTCAACCGGCATCTATAATGATTCTACCTCCGGGTGCGTTTCTTACCCTTGGAATTTTGATTGCTATAATCAACTCTATATCAAACAAATCTAAACATAAGAAGGAGGCGGCAAATAATGATTAGTGAACTTTTAGTTATATGTGTCGGTGCAATACTGATAAACAACTTTGTATTAGTTCAGTTTCTTGGTATTTGTCCCTTCCTTGGCGTGTCTAAAAAAGTAGAAACTGCAAGCGGTATGGGTTTTGCAGTTGTGTTTGTTATGCTTTGTGCATCGGCTCTCACCTGGGTTGTTCAGGAGTATCTGCTTGTTCCCTTTGGAATAGAGTATATGCAAACAATAGCGTTTATTTTAGTTATTGCGGTGCTTGTTCAGTTCGTTGAGATGTTTTTGCAAAAGTCAATACCTGCACTTTATAACTCTCTTGGTGTTTATCTGCCTTTGATAACTACAAACTGTGCAGTGCTTGGCGTGGCTATTCAGAACATTACAAAGTTTGGCGGCACAGAGATGAGCTTTATCAAATCTATTGTTTATGGTACTGCTGCAGGTCTTGGCTTTACTCTTGCAATTGTGTTGTTTGCAGGCGTTCGGGAAAGACTTGAGAATTCGGATATACCTGACTTTTTAAAAGGAATGCCGATAGTTCTTGTTACGGCGGCGCTTTTATCAATTGCTTTCCTCGGTTTTTCGGGGCTTAGCTTTAATTAAAGGAGGAAAGTGATTATGACTCATATATTAATACCTGTATGTATTGTAGGTGGAATGGGGATTTTGTTTGGAATTCTATTAGGTGTTGCATCAAAGATTTTTGAAGTAAAAACCGATAAGAGAGTGCCGAAAATAACAGAGCTTCTTCCCGGTGCAAACTGTGGTGGATGTGGTTTTGCAGGTTGCGGCGCGTATGCAAATGCGTTGGTTGCCGGTGGTGTAAAACCGAATATGTGCCCTGTTGGTGGTGCAGAGGTTGCAGAAAAAATTGCAGAAATTCTTGGCGTAGACAACACAGAGAAAGAAAAGGTTGTTGCAAGAGTTTTGTGTAATGGTAATCCTGAGAGAGCTGTACAGAAATACATATTTGACGGACCTGCTGATTGTCACAGTGCAGCAAGACTCGGTGGCGGAGAGAAGATGTGCCCTCACGGTTGTCTTGGGTTTGGCTCTTGTGTGACAGTTTGTAAATTTGATGCTATCTCAATTGAAAGCGGAGTGGCTTATGTTGATGTCGAAAAATGTGTAGGTTGCGGAGCTTGTGCTCTTGAATGTCCTAAAAAAATTATAAAGATTTTACCTGCACGCAGTAAATATACCATTACATGTAAGTCGGTAGAAAAGGGCAAGATAACAAGAAGAGATTGTTCTGTTGGTTGTATTGGATGCGGATTATGCGCAAAAGCTTGTCCTAAGGAGGCTATTGTTGTCAAGGATAATATTGCAGTAATTGATCCAAACAAGTGTGTAAATTGCGGAATATGCGCTACAAAATGCCCGCAAAAGGCTATAAATAAAAACAACTAAAAAGTTTTAAAAATCTCTTGACATTTATAGAAATTTATATTATAATTGATACCTGTAAAGTTTAATTGCTTTACAGGTATTGTTTTTAATATGCCGGAGTGATAATGATGGAAAAGAATGTTCAGGTTGGTTTGCTATTTGCTTTTTATAAAAATATGCTGACAGACAGACAGATTGAATGTGTTGATCTTTATTATAACGAAGATCTTTCCCTGTCTGAAATAAGCGAGCATCTGGGTATTACCCGTCAGGGGGTGCGTGATAACATAAAGCGTGCAGAAAATACTATGTATGACACAGAAGAGCGACTTGGACTTGCGGCTAAGTTTTTGAGAATTAAAGACAGACTTGGAAGTATAGACAATATTATCAGAGATATTGAGAACTCGCCGAATGTTAGGTTTTTATCTGATGATATAAAGTACAAAATAAATGAGATATTGATCATTATTAATGATATAAGCGAAGAGTAGACGTCAAAGGAGGGAATGCAGTGGCATTTGAAAGTCTTTCGGATAAACTTCAAAATACATTTAAAAAGTTACGCAGCAAGGGCAAGGTTGGAGAAAAAGATTTGAAGGATGCAATGCGTGAGGTTAAGCTTGCCCTTTTGGAAGCAGACGTTAATTTTAAGGTTGTAAAGGATTTTGTTAAAGCCGTTACAGAACGTGCCTCAGGCGCTGAGGTTATGGAATCGCTTACCCCTGCACAGCAGGTTATAAAAATTGTTAATGAAGAATTGGTTTCGCTTATGGGTGGAACCGATTCAAAGCTTGAGATATCATCAAAGCCGCCGACAGTTATTATGATGGCGGGCCTTCAGGGTGCAGGTAAGACAACGACTGCTGCAAAGCTTGGCGGCATATTGAAAAAACAGGGCAAAAGACCATTACTTTGTGCCTGTGACGTGTATCGTCCCGCGGCTGTAAAGCAGCTGCAGGTTGTCGGTGGAAAGCTTGAAGTCCCCGTGTTTGCAATAGAGGGCAGTACAGATGCGGTCGGCATTGCAAAAGAGGGATTGCGCCATGCAATTGCTCATGCAAATGATGTTTTGATTATAGATACCGCCGGCAGACTTCATATTGATGAAGTGCTGATGAATGAGTTAAAGGAAATCAGTGCCGAAGTAAATCCCACAGAGATTTTACTTGTTGTTGATGCAATGACAGGTCAGGATGCCGTAAACGTTGCAGAGAGCTTTAATAATGAGCTTGAAATCAGCGGAGTTGTTTTGACAAAGCTTGATGGTGATACCAGAGGCGGTGCGGCACTTTCGGTAAGAGCAGTTACAAATAAGCCTATTAAATTCTGTGGTATGGGTGAAAAGTTGACTGATTTAGAGGTTTTTCATCCGGATCGTATGGCATCGAGAATACTCGGCATGGGCGATATGCTCAGTCTTATTGAAAAGGCAGAGCAGGCACTTGATATGAAAAAAGCTGCTGAACTTGAAAAGAAGATGAGGACATCCCGATTTACATTCTCGGATTTTCTTGATCAGATGGCACAGATGAAGAATATGGGCTCTATGCAGGAGATATTAACCATGCTTCCTGGTGTGAATGCAGGTGCGCTGAAAAATGCTCAGATAGATGAAAAGAAAATGGCGCATATAGAGGCAATTATTCAATCTATGACACCGAGAGAAAGAGAGCTTACAGATAAGTTGACCCCATCGAGAAGAGACAGGATTGCCAAAGGTAGCGGGACCTCGGTTGCTGAGGTAAACGCCCTTGTAAAGCAGTTTGAACAGATGCAGAAGATGATGAAACAATTATCTGGAAGTATGATGGGCAAAAAAGGAAAACGCAGAGCCGGTTTGTTTGGAAAAATGGGTGGTTTTCCCGGATTATAATTAATTTTAGAAAAATAATTAAATACACATATTTTTTGGAGGTAATTTAAAATGGCAGTAAAAATTCGTTTAAAGAGAATGGGTGCAAAGAGAGCTCCCTTTTATCGTGTAGTTGTAGCAGACTCAAGATATCCCCGTGATGGCAGATTTATTGAGCAGGTTGGAACATACAATCCTATGACTGACCCTGCAACAACAGAATTTGACGCAGAAAAGGTACAGAAGTGGATTGGCAACGGTGCTCAGCCTACTGATACTGTTAAGCGTTTGCTTAAGGAAAAGGGTATTATCTAATCGGTTTATAACTGATTATCTTAAAGCATTTGGTATAGCCAAATGCTTTGCAGAAAGGAACAACAGCAATGAAAGAACTTTTGGAATTTATTGCAAAATCAATGGTTAACAATCCTGATGCGGTTGAAATTGTTGAGAATTTAACGGAGAATTCAATCGTTCTTCAGCTTCATGTTGCTGAAGAAGATATGGGAAAAGTTATCGGCAAACAGGGAAGAATTGCAAAGGCAATCAGAACTGTTGTTAAAGCAGCCGCAAGCAATTATAACAAAAAGGTTACTGTTGACATTGTATAAGAAAAGGGGAGGCGGCGTACGTCTCCCTTATGTCTTTTTTGGCTATATAAAAATGAGGAATGATAATTATGAGAAATAGCATACTTGAAATTGGTCAGGTAGTAAATACCCATGGGATAAGAGGAGAAATAAAAATTCAACCATGGTGTGACGACCCAGTGATATTTGATGAACTTGAATATATATACCTCGATGGCGAAAAATACAAGGTTGTTAAAACAAGATTTCATAAAAACTGCGAAATCGTAGCCGTTGAAGGTATTAATAATATAAACGAGGCAGAACTTTTAAGAAATAAAATTGTTACTGTGCCAAGAGAAGCTCTTGGCGAGCTTCCTGAGGGAACTTATTATGTTGCAGATTTACTTGGACTTGAGGTTCGTACAAATGACGGCAAGGTTCTTGGTGTAATTGACGATGTAATAAAAACCGGAAGCAACGATGTTTACCAGGTAAAGAGAAAGGGGCTTAAGGATGCCTTAATCCCTGTAGTAGATGATGTTGTAAATGAAGTCAATATTGATGATGGATATGTGATTGTAACCTTGATGAAAGGGCTGATTGATGATGAGGTTTGACATTCTTACCTTGTTTCCTGAAATGATTGAGTCGGTGCTGGGAGACAGTATAATAGGCAGAGCCAGAGCTAAGGGAATTATAGAAATAAACTGTGTTCATATACGTGATTTTGCTATAAATAAGCATGGACAAGTGGATGATTATCCATATGGTGGCGGAACAGGCATGGTGATGCAGGCTCAGCCTATTTTTGATGCCTATGAAAGCATATGCAAGGGTCTTGATTATAAACCTGAGACAATATATCTGTCGCCACAAGGAAAAACTTTTCGTCAGGGAATGGCAAAGAGGTTGTCTAAATGCGGACATATTATACTGATTTGTGGCCACTATGAAGGTGTTGACCAACGAGTTCTTGATGAAATAGTTGACAGAGAAATATCAATTGGTGATTTTGTTTTAACAGGCGGAGAAATAGCGGCAATGACGGTTGTTGATGCAACTGCGAGACTTATTCCGGGAGTACTGAAGGGAGAAGAGTCCTTCTCGGACGAATCCCACTTTAACGGACTGCTTGAATATCCGCAATATACAAGACCGGAAGTTTGGAGAGGGCGAAGGGTTCCTGATATTTTACTTAGCGGTCATCATAAAAATATTTGTCAGTGGAAAAAGGAAATGTCAATCAGGACAACCTTTGAAAAACGTCGCGGATTATTGAGTAAAGCAAAGCTTTCTGATAAAGAGAGAGAGCTTGTTGAAAAGCTTAAAAACCATAGATAAAATAAATTTTTTAAAATATAGAAAAGTTTTTTGAAATATGGTTGTATTTAATGTAGAAATATGATATAATTAATCTATGTGTATATAAAAATTATAAATGCAAATGAGAAAGGCAGTGAGATTGATGAAATGTCCAAAATGTGGAATCAATTTGCTGGAGCATGTACAAACGTGTCCGTTTTGTAAAACTCCGATTTCAAACAGTGTTGCAGAAGAGGTTAACCATAATCCGGCACTTGAGAATACCGGTAGATTTGCTTCGGTTGACCCTGCAAGGGACAGCTATGATTTTGACCTGCAATATACCTTGACATTCAGAGATTCGGGCGAGATAAAGCAAGCAATTGCAGATATGGATGCGGGACTTGATATTAATATGTCCGGCGAGAGAAAAGCTAATGCCAAAAAGAAGTCCGATACACCAAGATACACTCTTGAGGAAATGCAGGAGGCAGCTCTTCGTGCTCAGCAAAGAAGAGAGCGTCGTAAAAGCGGCAAAGCAGTATCGGGTGGTGCAGAGCGTCCAAAGCGTCGTGTTACAACAACTGAAAGACGTAAGGCTAGCGCTCTTCGTTCGGCAAGAGAAAGAAAGAGACCGGGTGAAGCAACCGTAAGAGTAAACTCAAAGAGAGGGCTTCTTGCAGGAACTGCAGTTCTTGCGTTTGTTGTTGTGCTTATAATCGGCATAGTTAACATTTGTGCTTTCTTTGCTCATAACGATCCTGAGTATCCTACAATTTACACAAAAGGAAATGAGCTCTATTCATATTATGGCGGAAAAGAAGAATTGCTCAGTTCCAATTTTATAACACAGGCTTCTGATGAGGATAGCAGTGCAAAGAAAAAGTCGAGCGATCCCAAGATAAAAACCACAAAGGTACTTACTGAGAAGAATCTTGTAACTATATCCGAAAGCGGTACTGTTACCTATTTCCTGGAAAACGTAAATATGAACACAAAAGCCGGAAATCTTGTGTATTATGAGAATGGACGCAAAAAGAGTCGCACAGTTCTTGCGCAGAATGTTTATTATGATATTCTTCTTGGTAAAGATGGATTTTCTGTTATGTACATTAAGAATGCTGATGATGACGGATACCATGGAGAGCTTTGCTACTGGAAGCCGGGTATGAAGGAATCCAGAACTATTGAACAGGATATCGTTGCCGGAAACTTTGCTTTTTCACAAGACTGTGCTTCTGTGACATATATCAGAAACTTTAACCCTGAGGTTCATACAGGTGATTTGTGTTATTTAAGCCTTGCAGATAATGCAGCACCCAGCAAGCGTGTAGATGACAGAGTTGCATTTGTTTTTGGTACAACTCCAAAGAGTAAGGCGTATTTCTATGCAAAGGAATACGATACAAAGACCGGAACTTATGACCTGTATGTTCAAAGTGACACAGAAGGACCTAAGATGCTTGCGGAAAAAGGTTTGCTTGCACCGATTATCTCTCAGAAAACTGAGATGGCTTTAGTATACAGTAATTACAACAAGAATTTCCAGACACTTAGCTGCATTGATTTAGCAACAGGTGTAAACACTGAACTTGCAAAGGAAATGACAGAGGTTATAAAGGTTAGAATTGATGATGGAGCAGTTATTTATTCAAAAGCATATGAGACCGATAAAGCGGATTACTACTTTGTAAATACAAAGTCTCCTAATCCACAGACGGTTGCTACAGCGATAAATTTAAAGGCTCAGGACACTTCCGGCGTTGTTACATTTGATGCAAGCGATGATTTTTCAAAAATTGCCTATATAGGTGGATATGATACTGAAAAAATGCGTGGCGCATTATACACAATGTCTGTTTTAAATGATTATGCAGGCTCTGAAATGAGAATTTCTGATGATGCATTCTCTTGTGATGTTTCTGCTGATGCCGCGGTTGTCAGATTTGCCACAAGCTATAACAATGAGGCAAATACTGTGAACCTTGTTTCGTACTCAAACTCAAACACCTTAGCTTTAGCAGATGGCGTTGCGGTTGGTGCTTTTACCTTTGACAAGATGGGTGAATATGCAATATATGCAAAGGAAGTTGATTCAGAGCAGCGTGTCGGAAAGATTCAGTCTGTAAATAAGAAGGCAAGAATTAAAGACCTTGATGAAGATGTCAGTGCATATGGTCTTAAAAAGGATGGAACCGTATTGTTGTTTAAAAAGGCAGAGGGCGAGGATGTTGCAAGTGTTCTCTGTAAGACAGGACTTAAAGGCGGTAAGGTTAAACCTATTGCCGAGGGAGTTACAAAGGTTGTTTTGTATTAATAAGAGACAGTGTTATATATGACAAATGTTGAAAAGAAGAAAATCGGGATAATGGGCGGAACATTTGATCCGCCCCATCTCGGACATATGATGGCGGCTCAGTACGCAGCCTGTCAGCTTAACCTTGAAAAGGTTGTTTTTTTACCTACGGGCAAGATTTCATATAAGGATAGTACCAAAAAGGCGGATGCAGCCGACAGGTATGAAATGACACGTCTGTCTATATTGGATAATTCACTCTTTGATATATGCGATATAGAAGTTAAGAGCCGGGAGTATAGCTATACTTATCTGGCACTTGAGAGGCTTCATCTGTTATATCCAGATACTCACTTTTACTTTATAGTAGGCGCAGATTCACTTGATTATATGGAAAAATGGAAAGAACCGCAGAGGATTTTTGATTTATGCTCTGTGGCGGCAGTTGGCAGAGAGGGGTTTACTCAGGAAGCTAATTTAAAAAAGGCTGAAGAACTTAAAACAAAGTTTAATGCCGACATTTATTTTGTATCTATGCCAATGATTGAGTTGTCATCTACAGAAATAAAAAATTTAATCAGGAATGATAAGCCGATTAAGTATATGGTTTGTGATGAGGTCTGCGATTACATCAAAGAGCATGGGTTATATAAATAGCGAATTATTGGAGAATAGTTGAATTATGATTGATATTGATAACATAAAAGCCTATCTGAAAGATGAACTTAGCAAAAAAAGATACAACCATTCTCTCGGTGTTGCAGAAGAGGCGGTAAGGCTTGCCAAAAGATACGCAGTTGATGAAGAGAAGGCGTATATAGCAGGTCTTGTTCACGACTGTGCAAAGGAGATTGAAAATTCAAAAGCCAAAGCATTGCTTGCTGATAAATATTGTGTTGCCATTGATGAGGTGGCTGTGCACACACATAAAATTTTGCACGGACCTCTCGGCGAATGTATTGCAAGAGAGAAGTTTGAAATTACTGACTCTGAAATACTGGATGCAATAAGATATCACACGACTGCAAAAGCAGATATGGGAATGCTTACAAAGATAATATATATCGCAGATTATATTGAGCCAAACAGAGATTTTGACGGTGTTGATGAGCTTAGAAAAATGGCTTATGAAGATATTGATGCAGCAATTGTCTGCGGTATTGATTTTACAATTGTTGAGCTTATTGAAGCCGGAAAATTGCTTCATCCTGATACTGTTTACGCAAGAAATTTTTTGGTTTTACAAAAAAATAGATAAATTTTATAAGCATACTCGAGAAAAAGAGGTGTTTTAATGAGAGATGTTGAGGATAGACAGTATATAAGAAAGCGCAGAAAGATAAAACATCCGGGGAGATTTGTCGTTTTTCTGCTTACTTTTTTTATATGCATATGGATGATATTAAACTTTTTTATTGCGCTGATAACGGGGCAAAATTTCAGTATTTTCGGATGCAGTTCTAATCCTGTTCGAAACATAGTTGTTGCAGGTGTCGATGAGGGTGGATACAGAACTGATTTATTAATGCTTTGCCAGATTAACCGATATGATGGTGAGGTAAATATTTTACAGATACCCAGAGATACAAAGGTCACTAATCACCGTAATGATAAAAAAATAAACTCAGCATATTATTCAGGCTTTGAATGTTTAAGCAACGAGATTGCTCAGATTACAGGTATTAAGCCGGATGATTACGTAATTATTGGCTTTGATGGTTTTATTGATGTAATTGATGCAATTGGCGGAGTTCGTGTAGATGTACCGATAAGAATGAATTATACCGACCCTGTTCAGGGGTTGACAATTGATTTGCAACCCGGACTTCAAAGACTTAACGGAGAGCGTGCCCATATGTTTATGCGATTCAGGCAGAATAACGATGGCACGGGATATCGTAATGGAGATATGGACAGAATAGAGGCACAGAAGATGTTATACTCAGCTGTAGCTAAAAAGGTTATATCACCTGTCGGTATTTTAAGGGCACCCTTTATATTCTCGGCCGTTAAAAGAAACAGTGACACCAATTTAAATGGCGCAGAATTATTTGGCGTTTTAAAGGATGTTGCGGCTGTTGGTAATAACATAAACATATATACTCTTCCCGGAGGTGGAAGATATATTGGTGGTGGCTCGTATTTTGTTCATGACCAAAATGGAACAAAAGCATTAATTGCAGAAAATTTTGTGACAGAGTAAACAGAGAGAGGAAATTATAAATGTCTTGTGAAAATAATACTGTAAATGAAATTGTTAAAGCTCTTGATAAAAAATTAGCGGAGGATATAACTGTATTAAACGTTTCATCGCTTACTACACTTGCTGATTATTTTGTGATTGCAACAGGAAAAAACGACAAGCAAACCAAAGCTCTTTGTGATAATGTAGAAGAGGAGCTTCAAAAGCACGGAATTGAGCCTGTCAATAAAGAAGGTTATAGAACGGGAGACTGGATACTTCTTGGTTACAATGAGGTTGTTATCCATATTTTTCAGCCTGAGGCGAGAGATTTTTATAATCTTGAGCATGTGTGGCAGGATGCGATAGATGTTGATATAAAAGATATTATTGATTAGTAAGCAATTTTTGCTTTAAAATATACAGGGGGTAAACATAAGTGAAGTATGATTTTGATTTGATTGAAAAGAAATGGCAAAAAATATGGGAGGAGACAGGTGCTTTTTCCATTGATGAGACAACAGATAAGCCAAAGTATTATGCCCTTGAGATGTTCCCTTATCCATCGGGTAACCTTCATATGGGACATGTTCGTAACTATTCCATCGGTGATGTAGTTGCACGCTATAAGAAGATGAGAGGATTTAATGTATTGCATCCTATGGGTTGGGATTCCTTTGGACTTCCGGCTGAGAATGCAGCCATAAAGAATGGTACACCTCCTGCTGAGTGGACATGGTCAAATATTGATAATATGCGCGAGCAGTTAAAGCGTCTTGGCTTCAGTTATGATTGGGACAGAGAAGTTGCAACCGCTAAGCCTGATTATTATAAGTTTACACAATGGATGTTCCTGCAGCTTTATAAAAACGGTCTTGCGTATAAGAAAAAGTCTTATGTTAACTGGTGTCCGTCTTGTCAGACAGTACTTGCTAATGAGCAGGTTGTAAATGGTAAGTGTGACCGTTGTAAGAGTGAAGTTGGTAAAAAAGATTTAGAGCAGTGGTTCTTTAAGATTACTGACTATGCGCAGAGGCTTCTTGATGATATTGATAAGCTTGATGGCTGGCCTGATAAAGTTAGATCAATGCAGACAAACTGGATAGGCAGAAGCGAGGGTGCAGAGCTTGAGTTTAAAATTGATGGAAGCGATAAAACCCTGACAGTTTATACAACACGTCCTGATACTATTTATGGGGTTTCATATATGGTAATTGCTCCCGAGCATCCTGTTGTAGAGGAACTTATTGCAGGAACTCCTCAGGAAGCAGAATGCCGTGAGTTTATTAAACGTGTGCAGAGTTTGAGTGAGGTTGTTCGCTCTGCAACTGATACAGAAAAAGAGGGTGTGTTTACCGGTACATATATGGTAAACCCGTTTAATGGTGAAAAAATACCTCTTTATCTTGCAAATTATGTATTTCTTGATTATGGCACAGGAATAGTTATGGGTGTTCCGGCTCATGATCAGCGCGACTTTGATTTTGCGAAGAAATATAATCTTCCAATCCGAATTGTTGTTCAGCCTGATGATATGGAGATTGATGAAAATATAGCAGAAGCATTTGCGGCTGAAGGTACAATGATTAACTCTGGAGAGTTTAGCGGGCTTAAGAATACAGAGGCTCTTTATGCGATGATTAAGTATGCAGAGGAAAAAGGCTTTGGTACAAAGAAGGTTAACTTCCGTCTTCGTGACTGGCTTATTTCGCGTCAGCGTTATTGGGGTGCACCTATACCTGTTGTTTATTGTGAGAAGTGTGGTACAGTTGAAATTCCTGAGGAACAACTTCCCGTTATGCTGCCTGAAAACGTTAAGTTTACAGGTCAGGGCAAGTCACCACTTAGCGAGTGCGATGAATTTGTAAATACTACCTGTCCAAAGTGTGGTGCGCCCGCAAAGCGCGAGACTGATACAATGGATACATTTGTTTGCTCATCGTGGTACTTTATGAGATATTGTGACCCACACAATACAGAGCTTCCTTTCTCAAAGGATAAGACTGATTACTGGATGAACGTTGACCAATATATCGGTGGTGTAGAGCATGCGATACTCCACTTGTTATATGCAAGATTCTTTACAAAGGCACTTTATGACTTTGGATACATTGGATGTGAAGAGCCTTTTGAAAATCTCCTGACTCAGGGAATGGTTTTAAAAGATGGCTCTAAGATGTCCAAGTCTGTTGGTAATGTAGTAAGTCCTGACGAGATTATTGCTAAATATGGTGCAGATACTGCGAGATTGTTTATTCTTTTTGCGGCTCCGCCAGAGCGCGACCTTGACTGGAATGATACGGCGGTTGAGGGTGCGTACAGATTCTTAAACAGAGTATGGCGTGCAGTTGAGGAATTAAAAGAGTATATGACAGACGCAACGATAGATGCATCAAGTCTCAGCGAGGCAGACAAAAAACTTCGCCTTGCGGTTAACTCAAGTATTAAAAAGGTTACCGATGACTGTGACAGATTTAGTTTTAATACTGCAATCAGCTCTGTTATGGAAATGGTAAATGCTCTTTATAACTATAAAGAAAAGACAGAGATAAATAATTATAACGGTGCAGTTATAAAAGAAGCAATAGACAATCTTATTTTGCTGCTTTATCCGTTTGTTCCGCACATTACATCTGAACTTTGGGATATGTCAGGTCATACATCTGATATTTCGACAACACCATGGCCTGAAGTAGACAACAAGGCGCTCGTTGTAGACGAGATTGAAATTGTTCTTCAGATAAATGGTAAAATTCGTGATAAGATTGTTGTATCACCTGATTTAACTCCTGATGCAATGAAAGAGCTTGCTCTCTCTAATGATAGAGTTAAAGCGTTGATAGAAGGTAAAGAAGTTGTAAAATGTATTGCGGTACCAAAGAAACTTATAAACATTGTTGTTAAATAAAAAAATGTCGCTCATATGAGCGACATTTTTTTATTTAATTTTATTTTTTTGTTACCTTGATTACATACACAATAAAAGAGATAATTAGATAGGCACAAATTGCTATAATCGGTATTCTGATATTCCAGTATGAAGAAACATTCAGTGCAGGGTTATTAAGAAGTGTGCGGGAAACATTTTCGATTACAATTCTTAATTTATTATAAAGTGCAAGCCAGAGTGTTGTTAATCCGCAGACACCAAGAAATATAGCGTAGTTATTAGCGCGACTTGAATTCTTTATAACATTAAATTTGCTAAGTACAAGTAATGCTACACCACTAAGTGCAAAAACTGCAGTCAAAGACCAGTTGATTATGTTTATATATGGGAGAATACTCATTGTAGTATAACAGTTTTTGTATAGCAAAAGTGCAATTATACCAACTATGCCCCATGTAAGGGTAATCATATACCAGTTAGTAAGTTTTTCTTTTTTTAAGGCTTTTTCACGGCTATTTTGCTTGTTTACTTTAATTTTTTCATTTTTGTTCATTTTTTTATCTCCTTTGTATATTTTATATTTCATTTTTTTCGTACATAATTATTGCAAGCACTGCGCTGCTGACTGTTTCAGTGCGTAAAATTCGTTTACCAATGCCGACAAGGTTTATCCCCTGTTCCATAGCATATTCTGCTTCTGAGTTAGAAAAACCACCCTCGGGGCCAATTATTACGCTGATGTCAGTTTCAACGCTTTTCGATAAGATATTCCTTATAGAAGAGTTCTCGGACGATGCGAGGACTTCATAAGGCATTAAGGCAAGACCATTTGATTTCATTTCGTTTATAGCATTTTTAAACGATACAGGCTCCTTAATCTCAGGCGAAATACCTCTGCCACATTGTTTTGCGGCCTCGATTGCAATTTTATTCCATCGTTTAAGTTTTTCGGCTTGCTTTTTGCCACCGTCAAGCCTTGCGACACATCTGTCCATCTCAACAGGAACAATCGAGTGTACGCCAAGTTCTACTGATTTTTGAATTATGCTTTCCATTTTATCCGATTTAGGGATACCCTGATATATGGTCACGTTTATATCAGGTTCAAGAGCAGAAATATTTTTAGATACAATTTCTGCAATGCATACATCTGTGTCAATATATGTAAGCTTCGCTGTGTATTCGTAACCTGTGCCGTCAAACACAGTTATAAGTTCGCCTTCCTGCATACGAAGAACCTTTGTGATGTGAGAGGCATCTTCAATAATATTGATTATGTTTCCCTGTATGTTATTAGGTTCAGTAAAAAATCTTCTCATATTATCACCTGAAATAGTTATTTTGCAGTAATTGCAGCCCAATCATCATCGGTTTTAATGTTTATAATTTCAAGTCCACATTTGGTCAGTGCATCCTTTACTTCATCAAGTCTCTCTAAAATTATTCCTGAGCATATAAAGGTTGCATTTTCTTTCATAAAATTACGAACATATGGCGAGAGCGCAATAATAACATCTGCAACTATATTTGCAAGAACAATGTCATGCTTGCCAAGATTTGAGCGAAGATCTGTATCTGTTGTTATATCTCCGATGTATGTAACGTAGTCTTCCTTTGAAAGATTGTTAAGTGCCAGGTTTGAGTAGGCAACACCTGTTGCGTTAGAGTCAATGTCAACGGCAACGGCGGAGGAGGCTCCGAGCAAAAGGGCTGTAATAGATAAAATACCGGAGCCGCAACCGAGGTCCAGTACGGTGTCCCCGTCTTTTAAGTAATTTTCCAGTTCTTCAAGACAAAAACGTGTACTTGGATGCGAGCCTGTACCAAAACTCATACCGGGGTTTACTGTAAAGACAGTTCTGCCATCTGTGTTTTCGGGCTTTTCCCATTGGGGGCAAATCAGTATATTTTTACCAACAGGAATTGGATGAAAATATTGCTTCCATATTTCAGACCAATCTTCATCTTTAACATTATCGGTTGAAATTATCAAGCTGCCATATACATCAGCTGTGTCTATTAATTTTAATTCTTCCATAGAAGTTTTTACGGCATTTAGTTGTTCTATGCCTGCGGCATCGCAGAAGAGGTAGAAGTTAATCTGAGTATCTGCATCTTTAAGTTTTTCGAGCTCTTCGTCAACATAATCCCAATATTTACGATTGTTTTCTAAAAATTCTTTAAAATCATCTTTATCTATAATCTCAATTCCGTTTATACCAAGGTCTAAAAGTCTTCCGCTTATAGGGTCAATGCCCTCCTTGGTTGTTGTAATTGTAGTTTTAATCCATTCCATTTTTGTACCTCGCAAATAATTTAATAACGCCAAAAAGCACAGATGATTTTGCTGTGCTTTTTAGTTATTTTATTTTAATATATCTTTCATTTTATCAATAAAAGATTTTCTTTGCTTATATTTAGATGGGTCAACTGTATCATCAAATTGACGCAGCAAATCTTTTTGACTATCTGTAAGTCCTTTGGGAATTTCAACTTTTATTGTAACATATTGGTCACCACGTTGATTTGAGTTAACCTTGGTTACACCTTTACCCTTAAGCCTGAATACTGTGCCGCTTTGTGTTCCCTCGGGGATGTTATATGAAACGTGACCGTCAATAGTAGGCACACGAACTTCTGCGCCAAGAGTCGCCTGTACAAAGGAAATAGGATAATCGCAAAGAATGTCATATCCCTGACGTACAAATATTTTATGACTTTTAACCCTTACATTTAAAATAAGGTCGCCACTGCTTCCGCCATTTGTGCCGGCATCGCCTTCGCCCCTGACATATACTTGTTGACCATTATCAATACCTGCAGGAATTTTCACTCTGACCTTTTTGGTTTTTCGGGAATTTCCCTCGCCGCCACATCGCTGACATGGGTTTTTAATTATAGTACCTTTGCCGCCACAACTGTCACATGTACGTACACTTTGGAAATTTCCAAGAGGAGTACGTTGAACGGTTTTTACCTGCCCTGAACCATGACAGGTAGGACAAGTTACAGGCGCACTGCCTTTTGCCGCGCCCGTGCCACCACATTCCTCACATTTTTCAAGGTGATTTATGCTTATTTCCCGTTCTGTGCCAAAGCAGGCTTCTTCAAAGGTTAAGTCGATATTATAGCCCAAATCTCTGCCACGTCTCGGTGCGTTGGGGTTATTACGCTGACCACCAAATCCACCGCCAAAGAAACTGCTGAATATATCACCCATATCAAAGCCGTCAAAGCCACCTCCAAATCCGCCGTAGCCACCATAGCCGCCACCGGCACTCTGATCAAAGGCTGCATGGCCAAACTGGTCATACTTTTGCTTTTTATCGGCATCGCTTAAGACCTCGTATGCCTCGGTTGCCTCTTTAAACTTTGCCTCTGCACCTTCTTTGTCATCGGGGTTAAGATCAGGATGATATTTTTTTGCAAGCTTTCTATATGCTTTTTTTATTTCATCAGGAGAAGAGCTTTTGTTCACACCAAGCACTTCATAATAATCTCTTTTATCTGCCAATATATTCAGCTCCTCAAACATAGGCATAAGGAGATTTTATCCTTATGCCTATGTGATAATCAATTAGTTATTGTCGTCTACCTCTGTGTATTCTGCGTCGACAACATTGTCATCAGCAGCCCCTTGAGCACCATCTGCGCCTGCTGCCTGTTGTGCCTGCTGAGCCTGAGCGTAAAGTTTTTCAGATACTGCATAAAAGCTTTTCTGTACACTTTCTGTCTGTGCCTTTACAGTTTCAACATCTATCGTAGCTTCCTTAAGCATTTCCTTAAGCTTATCAACCTCGCTCTGGATAGAAGCCTTTTCGTCGGCAGAAATCTTATCACCGATTTCGCCAAGAGTTTTTTCTGTCTGATATACAATACTGTCTGCGTTGTTGCGAACATCAATTTCTTCTTTTTTCTTTTTATCTTCAGCCGCAAACTTTTCTGCGTCAGCAACTGCCTTCTCGATATCCTCATCTGAGAGATTTGTACTTGAAGTGATTGTTATATTCTGTTCTGAGCCTGTACCAAGGTCCTTTGCTGAAACATTTACAATACCATTTGCGTCGATATCAAATGTAACCTCAATCTGTGGTACACCTCTTGGTGCGGGAGGAATGTTGCTGAGACTGAATCTGCCGAGAGTTTTGTTATATGCAGCCATCTCGCGCTCACCCTGAAGAACATGAACCTCAACACTTGTCTGGTTGTCAGCGGCTGTTGAGAAAATCTGACTCTTCTTTGTTGGAATTGTTGTATTACGCTCAATAAGCTTTGTAAATACGCCACCCATTGTTTCAATACCAAGTGAAAGAGGAGTAACATCAAGAAGTACTAAATCTTCAACATCTCCTGAGAGAACACCTGCCTGAATAGATGCACCGATTGCAACACATTCATCAGGATTGATTCCCTTGTGGGGTTCCTGGCCGATAAACTTCTGTACAGCATCCTGAACTGCAGGAATTCTTGATGAGCCACCTACTAACAATACCTTATCAATATCACCGGCAGAGAGACCAGCATCACGAAGAGCGTTTCTTGTTGGTTCCATTGTTTTTTCTACAAGGTCGGCAGTAAGTGAATCAAACTGAGCTCTTGTAATTGTAATATCAAGGTGTTTTGGACCTGTAGCGTCTGCAGTAATGAACGGGAGGTTAACATTGCTTGACATAACACCTGAGAGCTCAATTTTTGCCTTTTCTGCGGCTTCGTTAAGTCTCTGAAGCGCCATGTTATCATTTCTAAGGTCAATTCCTGTTTCTTTTTTGAATTCATCTGCGAGGTAGTTCATAACTTTTTCATCGAAGTCATCACCACCGAGACGGTTGTTACCGCTTGTTGCAAGAACTTCAAATACGCCGTCGCCAATTTCGAGAATTGAAACGTCAAAAGTACCACCACCAAGGTCATATACAAGAATTTTCTGATCTGTATCCTTGTCAAGACCATAAGCAAGCGCTGCTGCAGTTGGCTCGTTGATTATTCTTAAAACTTCAAGACCTGCAATTTTACCTGCGTCCTTTGTAGCCTGACGCTGAGCATCTGAGAAGTAAGCAGGAACAGTGATTACTGCCTGAGAAACAGATTCTCCAAGATAGCTTTCTGCGTCTGCTTTCAGCTTTTGCAGTATCATTGCAGAAATCTCCTGTGGAGAGTAATTCTTATCGTCAATTGCAACCTTTCTGTCTGTACCCATATCTCTCTTGATAGAAGATATAGTGCGGTCGGGGTTTGTAATAGCCTGGCGCTTTGCAACCTGACCAACCAAACGCTCACCTGTTTTTGTAAAAGCAACAACAGAGGGAGTAGTTCTTGCGCCCTCAGGATTTGTAATAACGGTAGGCTCGCCGCCCTCCATTACAGAAACACATGAGTTTGTTGTACCCAAGTCAATACCAATAATTTTTCCCATAATATATCATATCCTTTCTTAATTAAATACAATGTTATGTTTATATAGTAAATTAATTCGAAACCTTTACCATTGAGTGTCTTATCACCCTATCCTTATATGAATATCCCTTTTGGAATTCTTCGATTACGGTATTTGAGACCTCGTCACTGTCCGCCATCATAACGGCGTTATGCTTTTCGGCGTCAAACTCTTTTCCAACAGCCTCAATCGGCTCAACGCCAATGGTTGAAAGTACATCGTCAAATTGTTTTTTTATCATTTTGATACCGTTTACAACACTTTCACTGCCTTCAGTTTCTTCAGCCGCAATAATTGCACGTTCAAGGTTGTCAAGTACAGGAAGAATAGGCGAGATTGTCTCACATACTGCAATTTTATAAAAATCTTCTTTCTCGCGAAGAGTACGTTTTTTATAATTATCAAATTCGGCTGCCGTTCTCATAAGCTTATCCGAAAGACCTGCAATTTGTTCTTTTGCAATATCAAGCTCGGATTTTTCAGGCTCAACATCAGCTTCGCTTTCAGCTTGCTCATTTGTTTTTATTTCTTCGTCAATAACTTCATCAGGTGTATTTTGATTTATTTTTTCATCGGGCATTTTTGAAATTCTCCTTAATATTATTTATCGTTTATATCCTCAGGCAAGATATCATTAAATCTCTCACCAAGCATATTTTCAAGTTGTTTTGCAAAAAAGTCAACGCCGGTTACGGCTTTTGCATAGTCCATTCGCATAGGACCAACAACACCGATTATACCCGTCATATTTTTGCCGACTTTATAAGAAGAGAGGATGACCGAGTTATTTTTAAGCTCGGGAATAGGGTTTTCATCGCCTATAAACACAGAAACCTCGCCGCTTTTAACCACAGGAAAGGAGCGTACCATCTCTTCAAGTGAATTTTTATCTTCAAAAAATCCAAGTATCTCACGTATTTTTTCAACATTATTATATTCAGGAAAGCGCAACAAATTTGTGGTACCTTCCATATATACCTCACGTTTATCAATTTCGGAGATTGCTTCGTGAACAAGCTCAAGAACAGAGGTAAGTATTTCAATATTTACTCCCACTGCATTTTGAAGTTCGATTATATTTCCAAGATTAATCTCGGACGCAGTCAGCCCGGTCAGGTTATTGTTAAATACCTCGGTAAGTTTTTCGACAACTTCGTTTGTCACACTTTCTTTAAGGCGTAAGAGTTTGTTTTTGATAAGACCGGAGTTGTCGGAGACAATAACCATCAATGTTCTATCGTCAATTACAACTAATTTTATGCCTTTTACAACAGCTGTTTCAATTGCCGGAAGCATACCAAATGCAGGAAGAGAGGTAACTCTTGAAAAAGCTGCAGAAACATCCTTTACAATTTTATCAAGCTCTCTCATTTTATTCAGAGCTGCACCACGTAATTGCTCAAGCTCAGCCGATGTGAGAAGATATCTCTCCATAAGAGAGTCTACGTAAAATCTAAATCCAAGACCTGAGGGAATACGTCCGGCTGACGTATGGGGTTGTGTAAGATAGCCAAGCTCCTCAAGGTCACCCATTTCGTTACGAATAGTTGCAGCACTTAGATTAAGACTTGTGTTTTTTGCAATGCTGCGGGAGCCGACGGGTTCGGCATTTTCGATATAGCCTTCAACGATTGCACGAAGTATTGATTTTTTTCTATCATCAAGCTGCAATATTATCGACTCCTGTCCGGTTAATTTATGTATTGTTAGCACTCGTCTTTATAGAGTGCTAAAACATACAAACATAGAATATCACTGAGTGCACAATTTGTCAAGTGTTTTTTTATTAATTTTGCATAAAAATTAAGAGGGTAAAACATTTTACCCTCTTAAAAATACTTATTCAATTGATTCGGCAGGCTCAGCCTTCTCTGTTGTGATTTTGATATCCTCTTTTTTTGCTTTTGGTTTAAATATCTCTGCTACTTTGTCAATTGCAGCAGGTGCAAAATCGAGAAGTCTGTCATACACACTGTTTTGTGGTGTAACGGAAATCATTCTGATTTTACCGTTTCCAACAATTAAAAATGCTTCGGGGGTTAATGATATTCCGCCACCTGTGCCGCCGCCAAACAAATTTTGCGGTGATACATCGTTGCCTTTTGATTTGTGCTTTTCAAATTCGCTTCCGCCGACACCAAAGCCGATTGCAACTTTTGAAATCGGAATAATCACAGAGCCATCAGGAGAAGTGATTGCATCACCTACGATTGTATTGACATCAATCATTTCTTTAAGACCCTGCAGGGCGGTGTACATAATACCTTCTATTGGGTGTTTATCAGCCATTTGTTCCACGTCCTTTTTTAAATTTATCTTTTAAATAGGTAATAGCCGGTGTAAGTAATGCAGAAAATGATGCATTTATAATATGTGCCGGTCTTACCTTAATTATACTCCATGCCTCAATGTTAAATCGTTTGCCATAAAAATCCGGTGTTATATCAAGTGACGGATATACAATATCTGCCCAGCTTGATGCAATCGGATATAAAACACCAAGTAATTGCCATATGCTTCCGTATAGCATACCTGTGGTTGCTGCATTGCCTGTGCCATACTCAAGCTCAACTCTAAGCTCAGTAACCTTTGTTTTGTATCTGAGCTTTCCAAAGATTTTTTTAATGATAGCTATTATATCTGCGTAAGTATCGGAAACCTCGTTTGTTACATTTTTTATCTCGTCAAAATTTAGCCCCTTATCTGCATCAAAAACTCTGTCTTTAAAAACTTTAAGCTTGTCAATAAAAGATGTCTTATTTGCATTTGGCGTGCCGCTTGTTTTATTTTTTTCTTGCATTGGTTTACTCAAATCAATTTCTAATTTTTTCTTATATATATTATTTCCTATTTTAACATATAAAATATGTTCTTTAAGATGCAAGTCTATTGTTATATAACAAAGTGACAGAGTAAGTAGAAGTAATACAATAATCAAAATTACTGAAAGAATAATATAAATCACTGTATTAAATCACCTTCTTTGCTTTAGAAATACAAGTTACTCCTCATCATCAGGTATAATTGCCTCGGGCATTTCTTCCTGTTTATAATCAATGACGCCTTCCATCTCGATTTGTTCTGCATCCTCAGCTGATTGACCAAGGGAGTCAAATTCGGGAAGGTCTGCAAGACTTGTTATGCCGAATGAGCGAAGGAAATGTTGCGTTGTACCAAAAAGAATTGGTCTGCCCGGTGCGTCAAGACGGCCTTTTTCTTCAATAAAATTACGCTCTATCAATCGATTGACTATGTAGTCGCAGTTTACGCCTCTGATATGTTCGATAGATGTTCTTGTCACAGGTTGCTTATATGCAACGATTGATAAAACTTCCAAAGCCGCATTTGATAAATTCTGCTTTCTGGGTGGCTCTGCAAGACGTGCAACGTACTCGTAATACTCTCCTCTTGTACACATCTGATAGCTGTCTTCCATACGAATTATTTGTACTCCTCGGCGACCAAAACTGTAGTCATCCATCATTTTTTTAAGTATTTCCCTGAGAGAGCGCTTGTCAACATCAACAATGTCTGCAAGCCTGTCAAGTTCAACAGCATCGCCGGCTGCAAACAAAACGCTTTCAATTATAGCCTGTATTTCTCTTATTTCCATTATATTTCACCTAATCATCTATTAAATTGACATCTAAATCCATATCATCTGTTTTGAATACCTTTGGATTTGAGATATTTCCATCCTCTGAATATTCTATCCTGATTTTTTTTATTTTAATCAGTTCAAGAACTGCCAGGAAGGAAGCGACCGCTTCAGGCTTGTTCTTTGCGCCTTTAAATAGTTCTTTAAACATCATTTGCCCTTTTTTAATAAGTTGCTTCCAAATATTTGAAACCTTCGAACGAATAGATACTTTTTCGTGACCGACAATTCCAGTAAAAGAGTGCTTTGGTGGCGGCATTTTGCGTTCAAGTCTCATATATGCACGCCTGTATGCGAGTAAAATATTCTCGGGTGTGAGCATAGCGTAATTAAGCTCAGCCGGCGGACGTTCTATCGCATCGGGAGTTTTGAAAAACATTGAGTAACCGATATTTTCGCGGTCCCTGAAGTATCCAATAGACTCTTTTACTTTTTTGTATTCAGTAAGACGTTTGACAAGCTCTTCACGTGGGTCGATATCGTCCTCGGCTTCGTCCTCGGTTTTTGGCAGGAGCATCTTTGATTTTATCTGTAAAAGAGTTGCGGCAAGCACAAGAAATTCACTTGAAATTTCAAGATCCATTTCTTTCATCTCGTTCATAACACCGAGATATTGCTCCAGTATTATTGAAATTGGAATGTCATAAATACTGACTTTGTTTTTGCGGATAAGCATAAGAAGCAGGTCAAGAGGACCTTCAAAGCTATCCAGCTTAAATTTTAATTGCTCCATATTAACACCTGTTTAAATAATTAGTCCGATTATAGTATCAAATAATCCTATTACGGCTTCTCTGCACGAAAACAATAAAGAAGAGAAGATAGGTAGGTTAATCAATAATATCAGTATGATAAAGCCATATCTCTCATACTGCATATATTTAAAGTATAACCTTGCGGGAAGTATTGCGTTTAAAATCTTTGAGCCATCAAGGGGAGGAACAGGAATAAGGTTAAAAATTCCAAGTCCAAGACTTAGTTGGGCAAGATAAACACATATAAGACACGCGATATATACAACATTATAACCCATGGTTGTATTCATTGAATAAAGCGATCTACTCAGCAATACTGCTCCAAACTGTGCTATAAACGCAAGAATAAAGTTTGACAGAGGACCTGCCAGAGCAGTGATTACCATACCTGATTTCGGGTTTTTAAAATTGCGTGGGTTTACAGGAACAGGCTTTGCCCAGCCAAAACCAAAGAGGAAGAGGCAGAGCGCCCCAAATGGGTCCATATGGCTAAGTGGGTTGAGCGAAAGTCTGCCGGTATATTTTGCAGTATTATCGCCGGATGCATAGGCTGCAAGTCCATGGGACAGTTCATGAATGGAGATGCTGAGCAATACACAAAAGGCATATACCAGTATAATTATTATATTTTGCGGAAATGGCGTAGTTGTGAGAGTTCTGAGCATAATATTCCTCCAAAATTATAAATCACATTTTATAATATCGTCATAGGTTTCGCGTCTTACCGCCTGATGCGGCTTGCCGTCCTTTATCATAACGATAGGAGGACGAGGAAGACGATTATAGTTGCTTGACATTGAATAGTTATATGCACCTGTTGTAAGTACGGCGAGAATATCACCGGGCTTTACCTCAGGGAGATAGATGTTTTCTCCTATTAAGTCGCCTGATTCACAACATCTTCCGGCAATGGTCACTTTTTTGTCAGCGACAGCCAATGGGTTTTCTACCGGAACAACCGTATACTCTGACTGATATAAAATGTATCTTGGATTGTCGCTCATTCCACCGTCGACAGAAATATAAGTGCGAACATTAGGTATTTCTTTTACTGAACCAACAGTGTAAAGCGTCAGTCCTGCTTCTGCAACAATAGAACGACCCGGCTCAACGATTACAAAGGGCAGTTTGATGTTGCGTTCTTTCGCGACACGTCGAACAGTAGAAGAAACTGCACCCATATAACTACCATAGTCAATGGGATTGTCAGAATCAACATACTTACTGCCAAAGCCTCCGCCAAGGTTTAATTCATTTATTTCAAGGCCGTATTTGTCCTTTATATCGGCAATAAAAGTCATCATTTTTTCTGCAGCAAGCTCAAAAGGCGAAAGTTCAAAAATCTGAGACCCGATATGACAATGCAGACCTGTTACATTTATGTTGTCAAGTGCGATTGCCGTATTTATGATTTCGTCGGCCTCGCCTGTTTCGAGTGCTACACCGAATTTAGAATCTATCTGTCCCGTCATAATAAAATCGTGGGTGTGTGCATCGATTCCGGGCTTTATTCTGAACATAATGTTTGCACATACATTATGTTCAGCTGCTATTTTGTTTAAACGTATAAGCTCTGCTTCGTTGTCAACAATAATTCTGCCAATACGATTTTCTATTGCCATAGTAAGCTCTGCATCGGTCTTGTTGTTTCCATGAAAATATATTTTATCTGCAGGGAAGCCGGCAGAGAGAGCCGTATACATTTCCCCGCCCGAAACAACATCAATACCCATATTTTCTTCGTTTATAATCCTGTATATATACTTGCAGGATAATGCTTTGCTGGCATAGAGAGCTATGCCGTTGCCATTGTAATATTCTTTTATAGAGTCAGTATAGGCTCTGCAATTTTTGCGTATTGTGGCTTCGTCCATAACATACGCAGGCGTGCCAAAATTGTTTGCAATTTCTTTTAAATCGCAACCGCCCATCTGTAAAATTCCGTTTTCGTTAATGCCTAAACATTCCATTATAAATTCCACTTTATCATCTCCTGTAAAAACAATGGTGCGTAAAAATTTTTACATCTGTTACTCATTAAAATATTATCTATAAATTTTATCATAACAAGATATATTTGTCAAATATTTGGAAGGTGCCCCATAACTTTATTTACTGTAAAATATTTTTTGCCAAAATTTTAAAAAATTTTTATGTTTAAAATTTAATTATAAAGCAAGAAAGAGCTTTGTGTCGTCAACACAAAGCTCTTAAATTTTTTATTCATTATTTCAGTAGTTCGTCATAAGATGTGTCCAATATTTCTTTTATGGCTTTTAGTTGAGTTGCGTAAATATGCTGAATACCTCTTTCAATTTTTACAAAGGATTCCCTTGTGATATCAATCCCCATTAACTGCATTTTTTTGACAACATCTATTTGCTTTATCTTTTTTTCTTTTCTTATATTTTTAATATTTTTTCCTATAAAAATTTTATCTTGTTTAATTTTTTGTTCTTTCATAATAAATATCCTTTCAAAACAAACCAAAATAAGCACTTTTTATTTGATTGTATATTTATTATGTGATATAATGGGACTAATATCAGTCCTGTTTGCAAGAGGAGCAAGAAATTTATGATAATAGATGTAACAGGAATAGAATTAACGCCAGGTAATCATGGGATAGATTGCCTGGGAAATGGCGCACATATTGATATAAATGGAGAATTGATAGAATGTTGTTGTGATGAATGCTATTACATGCTATGTTGCATTGAAGATGTGAGTGATAGTAATTGCAATGAATGTGATGATTTGTTTTGTCCGCGTTCGATGATAAAAAGTAAAAAAAGGCTTTGTGTCGACGACACAAAGCCTTTAAAATGTTTTAACTTATTTCTTCATTGCTTCTTCGATAGCAACTGCAACTGCAACAGTCATACCAACCATTGGGTTGTTACCTGCGCCGATAAGTCCCATCATTTCAACGTGTGCCGGAACTGAAGAAGAACCTGCAAACTGTGCATCTGAGTGCATACGACCCATTGTGTCGGTCATACCATATGATGCAGGACCTGCTGCCATATTGTCAGGATGGAGAGTTCTGCCTGTACCGCCGCCTGATGCAACTGAGAAGTACTTCTTGCCCTGCTCGATACATTCCTTCTTGTATGTACCTGCAACGGGGTGCTGGAAGCGGGTTGGGTTAGTGGAGTTACCTGTAATAGAAACGTCAACACCCTCAAGGTGCATTATTGCAACACCCTCACGAACGTCGTCTGCGCCGTAGCAACGAACCTTTGAACGCTCGCCGTTTGAATATGCAGTTTCTTTAACAACCTTAACCTCGCCTGTAAAGTAATCGAACTGAGTCTGTACATAAGTAAAGCCGTTGATTCTTGATATAATCTGTGCAGCGTCCTTACCAAGACCGTTGAGGATTACGCGGAGGTCTTCTTTTCTTGCTTTGTTTGCACTCTTTGCAAGACCGATAGCGCCCTCAGCAGCTGCAAAAGACTCGTGGCCTGCAAGGAAAGCAAAACACTTTGTTTCTTCTCTGAGAAGTCTTGCACCCAGGTTACCATGACCGATACCAACTTTTCTGTCATCGGCAACAGAGCCGGGGATGCAGAAAGACTGAAGTCCAAGACCGATTTTTTCAGCCGCGTCAGCTGCAACTGTACAACCATCTTTGATAGCGATTGCTGCGCCTACGATGTATGCCCAACAAGCGTTTTCAAAGCATATAGGCTGAATTTCTTTTACCATATTATATACATCAATGCCCTTTTCATCGCAAATCTGTTTTGCTTCTTCAATAGAGGAGATGCCATGCTTTGCAAGTTCTGCATTGATTTGGTCAATTCTTCTTTCATAACTTTCAAATAATGCCATAATATTAACCCTCCTTATTCGTGTCTGGGGTCGATGAGCTTGTCTGCATCATCAACTCTACCGTACTGTCCGCTTGCCTTTTCAAGTGCCTCGTTTGCATCCATACCCTTGCCGATCATTTCCATCATCTTGCCAAGGTGAACAAACTTATAGCCGATTGTCTGACCCTCTTTGTCAACTGCAAGCTTTGTTATGTAACCTTCTGCAAGTTCAAGGTATCTTGGACCCTTAGCCTTTGTAGCATATGTTGTACCAACCTGGCTGCGGAGACCCTTACCAAGGTCCTCAAGACCTGCGCCAACAGGGAGACCATCCTCTGAGAATGCAGTCTGTGTACGACCATAAACTATCTGGAGGAACAACTCTCTCATAGCTGTGTTGATAGCGTCACAAACAAGGTCTGTGTTGAGCGCTTCGAGAAGAGTTTTACCAACCAAAATTTCTGATGCCATAGCAGCTGAGTGTGTCATACCGCTACATCCGATTGTTTCAACGAGAGCTTCCTCGATGATACCTTCTTTAACATTAAGTGTAAGCTTACATGTACCCTGCTGAGGTGCACACCAGCCTATACCATGTGTAAGGCCTGAAATGTCGCTTACTTCTTTTACCTGAGTCCATTTTCCCTCCTGAGGGATGGGGGCAGGACCATGATATGCACCCTTTGCGAGGGGGCACATCTTTTCTACTTCGCTTGAATATTTCATATGTCTGCTCCTTTCGCTTCACATATAGTGAAAAATGTAATTATTTTCAGAATTTACTATTTTAGATTACATTATAAATGTAATCTGCAGTATGTCCTACATAATTATATCATAAAAATATAATTATGCAAGGTAAAATTTCAAAAATACCCCAATTTTAGGTATTTTTATATAATAGTTAAAAGTATACAAATAAAATAATGATTATATTATGATAATTTTCTATATTTTTGTCAAAATCCATTGACAAATGCAGAAAAAAATATTATTATATATAAAAATAAAATAATAAGCTAAGTGAAGAATGCAGGAGAAAGATGTATATCTTGCCGAAGGAGTAACGCTCTCAGGTGCCGTGTGGCGATGACTGCAGTCGGATAGCACTCCGGAGAAGTCCGCCAAATATAAATGGCAAAAGGATGCCGAAGGTGTAAAACCATATTGTGGTTAATCTCTCAGGCAAAAGGACGGAGACGATTTGTCTTGCAATATCTGTGGAGTTTTTGTGTGCAAAAACTCCGCTTTTATTTGTTTCTGAATATTCGGTATGTTATCCAAAAAACTTCACAAGGCAGGAAAGAAGGAGTTTTTATGGATAACTTTTTTGTTTGGTTAACTGACTTTAATGATGTCATTAACGGTTTTGTTTGGAACAATGGTCTTTATTTGTTGCTTGCAACAGGTGTTATTATGACCATTATAACAGGTGTTTTTCAGATTACCAAAATTGGTCACTGGTTTGCAGAGACTTTGGGTAGTCTTTTTAAGAAGGACGTTTCAGGTCACGTAAAGGGCAAGTCTATTTCTCAGTTTCAGGCGCTTTGTACTGCTCTTGCAGCAACTATCGGTGTAGGTAATATCGCCGGTGTTGCAGCTGCGATTGTTGGCGGTGGTCCGGGTGCTGTCTTCTGGATGTGGGTTGCGGCTTTCTTTGGTATGATGACTAATTATTCCGAAAATGTTCTTGGTATATACTACAGAAGAAAGAACGTTGACGGCGAGTGGTCAGGTGGTGCAATGTACTATCTTCAGGATGGTCTTGGAAAGTACAAAAACTGTAAGTGGATAGGTAAAATTCTTGCAATCTTGTTCTCAATATTTGCAATCCTTGCATCATTTGGTATTGGTGCAATGGGACAGATTAACAAAATTGTTGTAAATGTTGTATCTGCGTTTAATGTTCCGGCACTCTCATCTAATATATTATATGGTGAGATATCAATGTATCATCTTATAATTGGTATTGTTCTTGTAGTCATTGCAGGCCTTATAATCCTTGGTGGACTTAAGAGAATAGCAAACTTTGCAGAAAAGGTTGTACCTATAATGGTTGTATTCTTTGTTCTCGGCAGCCTTGTTATTATTGGAATCAACTACGCTCAGGTTGGCGCAGCGTTTAGTGCAATATTTAAGTATGCATTTACAGCTCCTGCTGTATGGGGTGGTGTTACTGGTATTGCGGTTAAACAAATTGTTACTCTTGGTTGTAAGCGTGGCGTATTCTCTAATGAGGCAGGTCTTGGTTCATCTGTAATGGTTCATTCTAACTCTAATGTTGTAGAGCCTGTTCGTCAGGGTCTTTGGGGTATATTTGAGGTATTTGCTGATACTATGGTAGTTTGTACTATGACAGCGCTGGTTGTGCTTACATCAGGTGTGCTTAATCTTGATACCGGTGTTCTTGCTGCGGGTGCAGATGATGCAAACCTTGTTGCTAAGGCTTTTGGTGGTATTTTTGGTATCTGGGGTGAGAGATTTATTGCTGTTGCAATTCTACTCTTTGCTTTTACAACCGTACTTGGTTGGGATCATTACGGTACAAAAGCATGGGAATATATGTTTGGAACAAAATCCACTAAACTCTATAAGGTTATTCACCTTATCATGATAATGTGTGGTGCGTTGTTGACATCATCCCTTGCCTGGGATATTTCAGATACATTTAACGGACTTATGATGGTACCTAACCTTATTGGTGTTTTAGCTCTTTCAGGTCTTGTTGTTAAGATAACCAAGAATTATGTTGACAGAAAGCTTAAAGGTAAGGACATCAAGCCTATGCTCTCTGTTTTTGAAGATATTCAGGAAGAACAAGAGAAGAAATTATAATTAATAAACAAAAATTCCGGAAATTAAATTTCCGGAATTTTTTTAAATATATTGCACATATGGGTAAGAGTGTGGTAAAATATAAGTAAAATTCTATACATGGTGATGTGTGATGAAAAAAGGACTTGTAATGGAAGGCGGCGCCATGCGCGGAATGTTTACCGCGGGTGTAATCGATGTATTGCTTGAAAATAATATAGTTTTTGACGGCGCAATAGGCGTATCTGCCGGTGCTTGTTTTGGGTGTAACTATAAATCAAAGCAAATCGGTCGTACAATAAGATATAACAAAAAATATTGTGCCGACAAGAGATATTGCGGATGGTCCTCGTGGCTCAAAACGGGTAATTTCTATAATGCAGAGTTTGATTATGATGAGTTACCCAATAAGCTTGATGTATTTGATACAAAAACATATATGGAAAATCCTATGGAGTTTTATGTTGTTGCAACAGATGTAAATACAGGTTTGCCTGTTTATCATAAGTTGCCGAATTGTGATGCCTATGACCTTTTGTGGATGAGGGCATCTGCGTCTATGCCATTACTTTCAAGATTTGTCGAAATTGATGGCGGAAAATATTCAGATGGCGGAACTTCTGATTCGATACCACTTAAATATTTTGAAGAAATTGGCTATGATAAAAATGTTGTAATTACAACTCAACCTGAAAAGTTTGCGAAAGAATCGAATAAGTTTGTGCCATTATTTAAAGTTATATATAGAAAATATCCGAAGTTTGTCCGCGCTCTGGAAAATAGACATATATTATATAATGAGCAGATTAAATACATAAAAGATGCAGAAGAAAAAGGCAGAGCTTTTGTAATAAGACCGCCTGAGCCGCTGAACATCAAACCGGGGGAAAAAGATAAGTCAGAACTTGAGAGGGTTTATCAAATCGGAAGATGCGAGGCAGAGAAATTGATAGATGATATAAAAGCGTTTATTGCCAAAGCATAAAGAAAGGAAAGTACCATGCTGGAGTTAATAGAAAAAGGAAAAAAAGCAAAAGAAGCATCTTATAAACTTGCTAAACTGTCTGTGGACGAAAAAAATAAGGCACTTTATGCTATCGCAGATGCATTGCGAAACCGGGCAGATTTTATTATATCAGAAAATCTGAGGGATATAGCAGCAGCAAAAGAAAATAATATGCGTGAGGGATTGATTGACAGACTTATGTTGAACATATCCCGCATTGATGCGATGGCGGATGGAATAGAGCAGATTGCTAAGCTCCCCGACCCAATTGGCGAGGTTCTAAGTGAATCAGTTCGTCCAAATGGTCTTAAAATTTCCAAGGTAAGAGTTCCGCTTGGTGTAATCGGGATCATTTATGAGGCACGCCCGAATGTAACCGCTGATGCTGCCGGTTTGTGCATTAAGTCGGGAAACTCAGTTATTCTCCGTGGTGGAAAAGAGGCAATAAATTCGAACCTCGCAATCACAAAAGTTATGCAGGAAGCTGGCTATAAAGCAGGATTGCCAGAAGGGTGTATAAACTTAGTGGAAGACACGAGCAGAGAAAGTGCAAATGCACTTATGCGCCTTAATGATTATCTTGATGTTATAATTCCAAGAGGAGGAGCAGGACTTATCCGCTCGGTTGTTGATAATGCAACGGTGCCTGCCATTGAAACAGGGACCGGAAATTGCCATGTATATGTTGATAAGTCAGCAGACCTTGAAATGGCAAGAAATATTGTTATAAACGCAAAAACTCAACGTCCGTCTGTGTGTAATGCAGAAGAAAAACTGCTTATTCATTCAGATGTTTCAAAAGAGTTCTTAGATATAATTATTCCTGAGTTAAAGGCGCGTAACGTAGAAATTATAGGAGACGAAAAAGTTTGCGCGCTTTATCCTGATACAATTCCTGCAAAGGAAGAGGATTGGGCAGAGGAATATCTTGATTTGAAGATAGGTATAAAGATTGTTGATACTCTTGATGAGGCAATCAATCATATAAATAAATATAATAGTCTGCATTCTGAGGCGATAGTTACATCTGATACATCGGTTGCAAACAGATTTCTCGATGAAATTGATGCGGCAGCGGTTTATGTAAACGCTTCTACAAGATTTACCGATGGGTTTGAATTTGGGTTCGGAGCGGAAATCGGCATAAGTACTCAGAAAGTTCATGCCAGAGGGCCGATGGGACTTGAAGCGTTGACAACAACCAAATATAAAATACAAGGTAACGGGCAGATAAGATAAAAATATAAAGAAGTTGTTCTAATGTGTTCTTTAGGTTTGCAACAGAGTTGGATGGGTGAATGAATTAGGGGTTAGCAGGGGGTGGTAATATGAGAAGGAAAGTTATTCTTAACATTGTACCTATTGTTTTTCATATGGTTTGTTTTGTGCTATGCGTGTTAGGTAAACCAAATATTAGGATGAATGTAAGTTTTGTTGAGGGTATAATTAATACAATTGCTATCCCTATATATTTAGTTGTTATAAATTGTGCTGGGGAAAGGAATGTTCGTGGGAATATAATAAAGTTTTTTATGATGGTGATAATTTTATTAACTGGAATAGGAATACTTTTTTTAGGTTGGTGGTTAAGATTGGCAATTTTTGATCCTATGCCAGTTATAATTGATGCAGACACCATTTTAATAATAGAATTATATATTTGGTACGGAATGATAAATTTAACTGTATCGTGGATTATAGCAAATATAGTAGGTGCATTTAAGACATTGTATCAAAAAAGAAATAAGAATTATCAATAGGCGCATCTATGAAGTACACACAGTAAATGGGGACGTGCCCGATTTTGCACATTTTAAACACAGAGGGACGGTTCTATTGTCTCTGTAAGGGACGGCAATTGTCGTCCCTTTTTTAGCGCCCCTTGCCTAAAGGGCGATGCTCTCCAGTGGAGAGCGTTTATCGCTGACCGAAGCGGACAGTGGAGACGAGGTCCACATAGTGGCGAGGGGATACAAAAAAGCGGGACGTCCGGGACGCCGTCCCCTACAACCATATTGGGCATTCTTGCCGTAGGGGCGGATATTATTCGCCCGTTTTTTTCCCCAGTTGACACGTTGCAACAAAAATGATTGTATAATTGTCCTTTTTTATTCAGTTTCGGGAATAGATTTTTCGATTACCGATGTTTCAGCAATATTCTCGCTGCAAATTAATTCAACCGTAACTTTAACCTCGCCATGCTCTGTCAATGTATGGCTTATGTTTTCTTCCAAAATTTTTACACCATTATTAAGCTCGTTTTTGAGTTCGTTGGTTAATTCTGATACTCCTGTCTCCAACGCCTCAGCAGATGTCCGACTTTTGTTTTCGCTCGTTTCTTCTGCAAAGTCTTCTCTTTGTATAAACAGTGACGGAATTATGTCAATTGGAATTCTGTACTCATTTACATTATTTGTATAGGAATACATATCATACGGAGGTGACGATTTAAAATAGAGCGGCAACTTAAAATTTAACACAGATATGATATATCTGCGTTTAACTCTACCTGTCGAAACATTTTCGGCATAGTTTAAAGGGTAGCATCTTGTTTTTGAATATTTTGTTTTGGCATACACCTCGCCTCGTGCCTGAACGTACCTGAATCCGTAAGAGGAATTATCTACAATTCCGCTGACAAGTACATCTCCCCTGCGTACGCCTGACCCTATTTTTGTGAGCGTCTGCCCTTCTCGGACTTCGATTTTTTCAATTTCGCCGTCCTTTGATGCCACAATGTTACAAGCTACGCCCTCCTTGTCTACACCGATTTCCTTTTCTATACGTTCGACTATTTCTATGTACACTCTTGAGCCACTTGAGTTTATACCAACCCATGCAAGGTCATTATTTTTTGACATCATTTTATTTCGTATGCTGTCGTTATTGATTTCGGATGTTTTTATGCCTAAACTTAGTCCGCATTCCTCAAGTGAGCTTAAAATTGTCTGCATATCTGTCCTTGTGTTACCAAAAACAGTTATTCCCATAATATGAGTTGATGCGTACCATAACATTACAAACAGAGTCACAACGCCAAGTATAGCAATATATCTGTGTCTGTACCTGTTTAATATAAAGGGCAATCCGTGACGGGTAACAATTCTCACTCGGCTCTTTGTTCTTTTTGCAGGTACGCGCATCTGCTTAAAAGATATCAGGTCTGTTTTAAAGGTGACGCGATTTTTGCCGCAACGCTTTATATCCCATATGGGCATACCGCGATGCATACAAATGTTTATAAGCCTTTCTGTAAACGGGCCATCTGCACAAAGTGTCAGGCTTCCTGATAAAAACCTGAATATTTTATGTGATTTCATTTTTTACATCGCATCCTCTCGATTAAACAGGTTAATTATCGGTAAAAGAAATATCACTTATATTCCCTGAGATGAAAAGCATTTCCTCGGTTATTGTCCCAATCTCTAAATTTTTTCCACTGACCTTAGCATTTTTAGGCTTTGCTTTTATTAATATACATACACTGCTATATTCCAGTATTCCTTTATAATTTTCTATTGTTATCTCCTTGTTACCTATTGCTTTTATAAGAATGGTATCTAATATTACATCTTTTGATATGTCAATAGCATCTGCTATTTTTTCCCTGATTGACAATTTTGAATTGTTTTTACGTCGTAACATAACACTCTCCTTCTCTGAGGTTTATAGACTATTTTTATGCACTGATAAATCAAAAAATGAATAAGAAACATGCCGACAGAATAGATATTCTAAAAGGGGATAAGCAATTTGTGTATAAGGAGGCGGCATATGGCTCATAATTATGCTCTTAAAGGGACTATCTTTGTGTGCATAACTTATATGGCATCAATTATGATTGCATCGCCGACGGTGTGCGTTTCGGCTGCAGAAAAGGCGTTGAATGTATGTTCGGATGTTGTAATACCATCTCTTTTTCCATTCATTTTTTGCGGAAATATGTTTATAGCTCTCGGTGCAGCAAGAATAATGGAAAAAACTTTTTCTAAGATAATGAGGCCGTTTTTCGGCGTATCAGGGGCAGGTGCACTTGCATTTGTTCTTGGAATTGTCAGTGGTTATCCTGTTGGGGCAATATGTGCGTCGTCTCTTTATCAGGCTGGTGAGATAAGCCGTCAGGATGCGGAAAAATTACTTGTTTTTTGTAATAATTCGGGCCCGATGTTTATTATAGGCGGGATAGGTATTAAAATGTTTGAAAATTACAAACTTGGTGTTTTAATTTATGCAGTAAATATATTATCGGCAATTATATGTGGTATGATTTTTAGAAATTATAAGATTAGTAAAGTAAAACAAAATGTTTTGCCTCCTGCAAGAAATGAAAGTGAAATAAAAATTGCCGCCCCGGACATTGGGGCGGCAATAGTTAAATCTGTAAATTCAATACTTACTATATGTGGATTTATAATAATTTTTGCGGTTTTTACAGCTAAAATCCCTGATTTTAGGTGGCGTGGATATATATATTCCCTATTTGAGATAGTAGGTGGTCTAAACGAACTTATATCTGTGAATAACAATATATATATCGCACCAATTGTTGCCTTTGCAACTGCGTTTTCGGGCATATCTGTAATGGCGCAGGTGTACGCAGTAACAGAAAGCTCGGGATTATCTGTCCTGCCATATATATTAGGGAAAATAATACAAGGACTAATAGCCTTTGTACTTACATATATCTTGATACGACTTATACCATTTAGCAGAGAAACATTTTCAAGTACCTCTTTATCCGGGGTATCTGCATATACGCCGCGGCAGTTGTTTGCGCTGTCAATAATAACAGTTGCGTTTTGCGCTGTTTCAATGCTCATAGTAGTAATAGTTGCAAAGATTTTTGACCGTTATGAAAAATAAGGTACGGCATCCGATACAATAATTTCAAGATCAGGCAAATTATCCTGTAAATAATCAGTCAAAAATTCGCAAATTATGTTTTCTGTTTCGAAATGTCCTGCGTCAATTAAATTGATTCCAAGCTCAAATGCAAGTTGTGCCTCGTGGTGGCGAATGTCCGATGTAACATATACATCGGCACCTGCGTGGTATGCAGAGTATATGCCATCTCCGCCGGCACCGCTGCAAAGTGCAACTGTATGAATTGCCTCAGACGGATCACCAACAGAGCGTATGCTTCGACAACCGAGAATACTTTTTACAAGACTTTTAAAATCATCAAGCTCAATAGGTGAATCAAGGTAACCAATCCTGCCGATATTGTCAAGCGGATTTCCGTTGCCGTCAATACATTCTTCATCTGTGAAAGGACGTATATTTTCAAGCCCCAATTTTTCGGCAAGTATATCGTTCATTCCGCCATTTGCGTTATCAAGATTTGTATGTGCGGAATATACAGCAATATCATTTTTGATTATCGTGCGGATGATACTTCCTGTTGTTGTGTCCTCTGTGATTTGTTTAAGAGGAGTAAAAATCAGAGGATGATGAGAAATTATCATATCGGCACCCAGGTTTATTGCATTGTTCACATTTTCTGAGGTTACATCAAGGCATATATAAACCTTTCTGATGTTCTTTTCTAAATCGCCCACCATAAGTCCGACGTTGTCCCATTTCTCGGCAAGAGAAACAGGTGCAAGTTTTTCTATGATATTTGATATATCCTTTACTTTATACATAATACTTTCCTCCGTATATTACATATTTTCAAGCTCGTTTAAAAGATTTGTATAGTATTCATTTTTTTTTGCAGTAGCTGCGTTGTTTGATAGTTTTAGCCCATCTGTCATATTACGCACTTTATTTATTTGCTTTTCTAAATATTCTTCAAAATATTCCGGCTTGTTTTCAATTAAATATTTACCAACAAATAACTCGGCAGAAGTCGGGGTATAGCCGACAGAGTTATCGTCAGGAGCCTCAATTGTTATTATGTTGTATATTTTTTCATCTTCTTTAGCCAGACTTTCTTTTGTAATTTTCCAACCTTTATTATACAGATGTTCACGTAGTTCAGGGATTGAAGACATAGGTTGTATAATAATTTTATTAGCCATCTTTAATTTCAAAATGCCATTATCTAATATGTTTGCAATAAGTAAACCGCCCATTCCTGCGATAACAACTGCGTCCGCTTCGTTTTCTTCAAGAGAATCAAGCCCTCCGCCAAGACGAAGAGATATATAATCTGACAATCCATATTCCAAAACTGTTTTTTCGGCTCGCATAAGCGGGCCTTTATTTATGTCCGAAGCAATTGCTCTGTTACATCTTTTCGTTATACACATATAGACAGGAAGATAAGCATGGTCAGTGCCAATATCTGCAAAACAATTGCAGTTGGTAATTTCATTTGCAATTGTCAATAGTCTTGGGGTTAGTGCCGGTGGATTTGTCAACATATATAACTCCTTAAATAATAAAAATCAAATAATGCCATAAAAAGAATATAATAAATTAGGAATTTTGTCAATATTTAAAAGGAATAGGAAAATTTATGCAGAATTATATTAAGGACATATAATTCATTTTAAATTCTATAATCACGAAGGAGTTGATTAATAATGAATTTACGTATGATAACAGAAGACAGAGAAGAGCAATTTTTGTCAGAATATGCATCAAAAAGTAAAGATACGAGAGGAAGAGAGAAAGAAGAGCCTCTTTGTGAAATACGGACAGAATATCAGCGTGACCGTGACAGAGTTGTTCATTCAAAGGCTTTCAGGCGTCTTAAGCATAAGACACAGGTTTTTCTTTCTCCGGCAGGAGACCACTATCGTACACGACTTACTCATACCCTTGAGGTATCACAGATTGCCCGAACAATATCAAGGGCTCTTGGCCTTAACGAGGATTTGACAGAGGCGATTTCTCTCGGTCACGATTTAGGACATACACCTTTTGGCCATATGGGTGAGAAGGTTTTAAACGAAATATGTAAATATGGATTTCGTCATAACGAGCAAAGTCTCAGGATTGTTGATGTTTTGGAACGCCAGGGAGGGCTTAATCTAACATGGGAAGTCCGTGACGGGATTCTCTGTCATACAGGAGATAAAAAACCATCAACCCTTGAAGGGCAAGTTGTTGCCCTGTCGGATAAAATTGCATACATAAATCATGACATAGATGATGCAATAAGGGGAGGAGTTCTGTCCAATGATGATATTCCTGATAGGTTTTTGAAAATCCTGGGAGATAGACACTCAAAGAGAATAAATACAATGATTTACGCGGTGATATCAGCCAGCGAGCAAAAAGATAATGTTTTTATGCAGGATGATATTTTTGATGCAATGATGGGACTTCGTGAGTTTATGTTTAAAAATGTTTATGTTTCATCAGAGCCTCAGGTAGAAGAGAGAAAGGCAAAGGATGTAATTATCGGACTTTATAATATGTATATCAAGCATCCTGAGCTTATCCCAAATATGGGAAGTGAAAGCAGCAATGACGATGTTGAAATCAGGGCTCGTGATTATATAGCTGGAATGAGTGACAGATATGCGGTTTCAAAGTTTACTGAATTTTATGTGCCAAAATTCTGGCAAATCTAAATATTCAAAAGGAAAAACAAACATTATGTCGAATTACTAATAATAAGAAATATGCTTGTTTATTTTGGGAAAGGGGTGAATTAGTTGCCGGACGTTGATTTTCAGGACTTTATTGATGAAGTTGTTGATAAAAATGATATTGTAGATGTAATTGGTGAATACGCAAAGATGAAGCGTGTCGGCAACAGATTTGCAGCCCTGTGCCCTTTACATAATGACAAAAAATCACCATCCCTGTCGATTTCGCCTGATAAGCAGCTTTTTCATTGTTTTGGTTGCGGTGCGGGCGGTAATGTAATACATTTTATTATGGCAGCGGAGCACCTTGATTTTATGGATGCAGTTAAATATCTTGCTGACCGTGCTCGAATTCCGGTGCCTGAGTTTAAAAGCAGCTCAGTTGGCAAAAGTGGTGCTGCGATTGATAAAAAACAACTTATATACAAAATAAACGGCGAGGCGGCGAGGTATTTTTATACTAATTTAGCCGGCGAGAATGGCAAAGAAGCCCTTGCTTATCTTAAGGACAGAGGTATTAAAAATTCAACGATTAAGATGTTTGGCTTAGGGTATGCACCTGAGGGGTGGACAGGCCTTATAGATTATTTAAAGGAAAAGGGTTACAAAGAGCACGATATATACGAAGCAGGACTTGCCAAAATGCGTGATAACGGGACATATTATGATGCCTTTTATGACGGACGCGTTATGTTTCCTATAATTAATGCTCAGGGGAACGTCATAGGTTTTGGCGGAAGAATAATGACTGAGAAAAGCAATACAGGAAAATATCTTAATTCTCCTGAAACGATTGTTTTTAAGAAAAAGGAAAATCTTTTTGGACTAAATCTTGCAAAGAATAACAAGTCGGGCAGATTGTTGCTGATGGAAGGGTATATGGATGTTATATCTCTGCATCAGGAGGGTATAACAAATGCAGTTGCATCCCTTGGTACTGCTTTTACGGATGAGCAGGCAAAAATTGTTAAGCGATATGCCGGAAAAGCCGTTTTGTGTTATGACTCTGATGATGCAGGCAGAATGGCGACTTTGCGTGCCGGAAAAATTTTGACATCAAATGGAATAAAAACAAAGGTTTTGACACTTACAGACGGAAAAGACCCTGATGAATTTGTAAAATCTAAAGGCGGAGATATGTTTAACGTGTTGATTGAAGCCGCAAAACCTCTTGTTGAGTATAGAATTGACGAAATTAAGAAACAATATAGCGCAGGTGGTGACAACGAAACTGCATTTGCAAATTCAGATGATATGATTGAGTTTACCGAAGAGGCTGCAAAAGTTCTCGCAGAAATAACCAATCCTGTCGAGTATGAAATATACGCAAAGCGTGTTTCCCAAAGCTCAGGCGTATCTTATGAAGCCCTTGCGGCATCGGTAAATAATCATAGACGCAGCATACAAAGAGCCGATGAGAAACAAGAGGAGCAACGTATGAGGCGAAAAACCAGAGAAGAAGAGAAAGAAGCCGAAAACAGCGACTTGAAGTTGTATAATGCAGAGCAATTGTTGCTGAGTCTGTTATGTGACAGAGATGTTTATAGAATTTGCAAAGATAAGGAGATAAGCCCCGACTATTTTGTTAATGGTTTACATAAGAGGCTTGCAGAAATTATTTTTGCAATGTATGAAGAAGCAGAACATGCCGATACAACAAAAATTCTTGAGCAGTTTGATGAAACAGAGCGTGGAAAGGTTGCTAAAATTTTATTGAATGATAAAAATTCAAAGGATGTAAAAAAGGCATGTATTCAACCTATTGAGGCGTTGATTAATGCACGCGCAAAGCTTAAGCAAAACGAGATGCTAAGCAGTGGTGATTTAAAAAACCTTGATGATTTATTAAAAAAGAGGGCGTCTGCAGCCAAAGGCGGCAGAATGACTCGCGGAGGAGGTACTTATAATGGATGATGAAAAAAAGGTAATAAAGCAAAACAGGAAGACGGTTCTCCAAAGTTTGCTTGAACAAGGTAAAAAGAAGGGCGTTCTTGAATACAAAGAGGTTAACGATAAGCTTGAAGAGCTTGAACTTGATGCTGAACAGATAGAAAAAATGTTTGAATATCTTGAAAAGCATGGAGTTGAGATTGCCGGAAGCATCGATGACGATGATATTGATCTTGATGACGATGAAATTCAGATTTCAAGAGAAGAACTTGCTGATATGTCTATACCAAGCGGTGTCAGCATAGACGACCCTGTTCGTATGTATCTCAAAGAAATAGGCAAGGTTGATTTGTTGACCAGTGAAGAGGAAGCAGAGCTTGCACAAAAAATGGCAGAGGGCGATCGTCTTGCAAAAAAGAAACTTGCAGAGGCAAACCTCAGACTTGTTGTATCTATAGCAAAAAGATACGTGGGCAGAGGTATGCTCTTCCTGGATCTTATTCAGGAGGGAAATCTTGGCCTTATTAAAGCCGTAGATAAGTTTGATTATACCAAAGGTTATAAGTTCAGTACTTATGCAACATGGTGGATAAGACAAGCGATTACAAGAGCTATTGCGGATCAGGCGCGTACCATTCGAATTCCTGTTCATATGGTTGAGACCATAAATAAACTTGTTCGTGCATCAAGACAACTTGTGCAGGAGCTTGGTCGTGATCCATTGCCTGAGGAAATAGCAAAAGAAGTTAATATGCCTATTGATAAAGTAGGAGAGATAATGAAAATAGCACAGGAGCCTGTATCTTTTGAAACACCAATCGGCGAGGAAGAAGACAGCCACCTTGTTGATTTTATTCAGGATGAGGATGCACCTGCACCATCCGATGCGGCTACCTTTACCCTTTTAAAGGAACAGCTTGTAGAGGTATTGAGCACCCTTACCCCAAGGGAAGAAAAGGTTTTAAGGCTTAGATTCGGTCTTGACGATGGCAGAGCCAGAACGCTTGAAGAAGTTGGTAAAGAGTTTGACGTTACCCGTGAACGTATTCGACAGATTGAAGCAAAAGCCCTGAGAAAACTCAGACATCCAAGCAGAAGCCGTAAGCTTAAAGATTATCTTGAATAGATTTTGACATTTACATATAACTATGTTAAAATGTCATTTGTAATATACACTGAAAGGATTTGATTTCTTTGGATTCGTTGCCCCCGCAACATATAATAACATTAATTATTTTTGTTGTATTATCCGTAATAAATTCGCTTGCAAAGACAGCTGTTGTTATTGCAAGCGATGTGTGGATTAAGCAAAGAGCAGAAGACGGAAATAAACGCGCAAAAAGAATATATTCTTTACTCGATGGTAATTCCTCAAAAACTATGGATTGCCTTGATTTGGTGTCGCTTTTTTACATTATATCAATCACAGCCCTTACGGTGATTTTATCTGCAAGACCCATAGCGGCTATATTTTCAAATATATTTGGAAATATAAGCACCTTAACTTTATACACTGTTTCGATAATTGTATGCGTTTTTGTTATTTGTCTTGTTTATGCGATATTTATAATTCTATTGCAGAAAAGAATAGCATCAAAAAATCCTGAAAAAACACTTCTTTGCTTATCTATATACATAAAGATAAGTTGTAAAATTGCATATCCGTTTTTGTGGTTTAATTCTCTGGTTGCCAGACTTATATCAAGAATTTTGGGGGTTCGTGATGAAGATATAAACGACGAAGAGGTAACCGAAGAAGAAATTCGTATGATGGTCGATATCGGCTCTGAAAGCGGTGCTATTGACGATGACGAAAAGCAGATGATTCATAACATATTCGAAATGGACGATAAGCCTGTCGGCGAAATTATGACGCACAGAACAGAGGTTAATATTCTCTGGGCTGAAGACAGTATAGATGAGTGGAGAAAAATTGTAGATGAAACAAACCACACAAGGTATCCTGTCTGTGGCGAGAGCATAGACGATGTTCTGGGGATTGTAAGAAGCCGTGATTTTTACAGATTATTACTTGCAGGGGAAAATGATGCTATGTCCATTTTGCGCCCAGCGTGGTTTATTCCGGATACTATAAAGGCGGATGAGCTTTTTTCTAAAATGCAACGCGAAAACGAGCATATGGGTATAGTTATGGACGAATATGGTGGATTTCAGGGAATTGTTACCCAGGAAGACCTTATTGAAGAAATAGTCGGGGAGTTATATGATGAATATGACGAGCCTGAAATCGAAGAGAAGGAAATAGTTCAGATTAGCGATGATACATGGGAGATATCAGGGTCTGCTGAGATAGACGATGTAGAAATGGCGTTGTCTATAAAAATACAAGACGGTGAATATAATACCTTTGCAGGCTTTATTTTGAATGAGCTTCAAACTATTCCTGCAGATGGAGAAATCGTTGAATTTGAGACGAAAAATATGCTTGTAAAGGTTACTTCTGTTGTTGAACATAGAATTGAATGGGCATGCGTAACTGTTATTCGTGATGCTGATGAGACAGAAGATGAGGCTGAAAACGCAATAGTTGAAGAATAAAGCAATTTTTATGAGGTAGTAGAATGATCAGAAAATCATTGATAGAATTTATTTTTGAAGCAGCATCAATTGAGCGGTGGAATGACCATATCAGACCATCGAGAGGTTTTACAGAGCTTGATAAGCAGTCTCACAAGATGATATATGCATATGTTTTATCAAAAATTGATGGTGATGTTGACAGACTTAAACTGATTGAAGGCGGTATTTTTGAGTTTCTTCACAGACTTGTACTTACAGATATTAAACCGCCTATTTTTCATAAACTTATGGAGGAGAAGGGCAAGGAGTTAAACAGACTTGCCTTATCATCTGTTTATGATAATGTTATAAATATCCCTCATGATTTTTATAAAAAGATGGAAAGATACTACACCGACGATACATATGCGGCAAAGGAAAAGAAAATTCTTGAGGCTGCGCATTATCTTGCGACCAAGTGGGAGTTTGATATTATTTATGATATGTGTCGTAATTACTATGGTGTAGACAAAACCAGAAAAGAGATTTATGATAAAATTGAATCATTAAAAGGGCTCGATTGCTTTGAAAAGTATATAGAAAGCGATGATTATAAGGGATTTACAAATCTTCTTGGAGAGCTTAGGTTTCAGCAACGATGGTCACGGTCACCACGTATTCCTGAAACCTCTGTTTGCGGACATATGTATATTGTTGCAATTTTGTCATATCTTTTATCATGCGAAACAAAGGCCTGTGATGACAGAATCTCAAACAACTTCTTTGGTGGGTTGTTTCACGATGTACCCGAGGTACTGACAAGAGATATTATATCGCCTGTCAAAAATTCCGTTGAGGGTCTTGATGATTTAATTAAGAGCATCGAACAGGACCAGATGAAGAATATTCTGTATCCGCTGATTCCGCTTGAATGGCAAAAGGAAATTGAATACTATACAAATGATGAATTTGCAAACAAGATTGTTATAGACGGAAAAACGGTTATTATATCATCAAAAGAACTTGATGAAAAGTATAACAGTATAGAATTTAGACCTCTTGATGGTGAATTAATAAGAGGTTGTGACCACCTGTCGGCGTGTATAGAAACTTATTTTTCGCATATTTATGGTATTACAACCAATACTCTGCAGACCGGAAACAGGGAACTTTGTGATAAGTATGAAAACAGGGTTATATGTGACATCCATTTTGGCTCTTTGTTTGATTATTTCAGAATTTAACAAAAATCACCCCTTTGCATATAATGTAAAGGGGTGATTTTATGGAAGTATTTATGGCAATACTTGTGTGTTTTCTTGCAGTCTATGGTGTGTTTCAGCTTTTATATAACATAGCAGTCACATTATCAAAAAGTGATAAAACAAAATTAAATCACATTCATAGACTAATCACAGTATCTGATGATATTGAGGGTTTAGAGGCGTATATTCGCTCTGTTGAACTGACAATTAAGGAAGGGGAATTTATAATTCTTCTCAATTGTACAAATAATGATATAGCCCAGAGATACCTTGATATTATCAAAGAAGATTTTAGCTATGTAAAAGTTATGCTGCCTGATGAATACGAGGAATACATAGATAAGCTAATTTGTCAAGTGGATAAATGATTACAAGTATATATAGATTAATTACCTCATAAATTTTAATGAGGTAATTTTATTTTGAGAGGATGAAATATCATGATTTATAAATTTAGTGAGTTACGTTTAAAAGAGGTAATTCATATAGCGGACGGCGAAAGGCTTGGATTTGTATCGGATATTGAAGTTGACAGTGCAACCGGCAAGATTGTATCTATAAGTGTACCCGGTGCGTACAAAGCTTTTGGATTGCTGGGTAAGGAATCTGATAAATCAATTAAATGGGAAAACATAATTAAAATAGGTGATGACCTTGTTATGATTGATAACAAATAATTTTTTGTAAAAAAAAAGAGCCCGAGAAAAACCCGGGCAAGATTTCGAACAAGACAAATATCTTGATCGAAGGAAATGAAAAAAGAGTGTTAGTTAATTGTGGTATGACTATATATTACACTATAACACTCTTTTTTTCAACATCAATTCTTTATTGAATATCAATAAACTTTTTGCGGTTTTTTGTCTAACTTCCACAAAATGTAAAATTTGTGTAAAAATTATATTACGGAAAGTTTTAAAAATGTCTTTTTACCTTTCTTAATAATAATTTCGCCATCTTTAACAAAACTATTATCAATTACTGCATTAGGATCTGTAACTTTATCGCCGTTGATTGCAAGACCGTTTTGCTGAACAAGTCTGCGGGCTTCACTCTTAGATGGACAAAGATTAACATTTACAAGAAGATCAAGAACATTTATTCCGTCGTTTATAACATATGCTTCTACATCGCAGGATGGCATATTTGTTGTATCGTTTCCGTTACTGAATATTGCCATTGCTGCATCGTTTGCGCGCTTTGCTTCATCCTCGCCATGCACCATTTTTGTAACTTCATAGGCAAGAATGCATTTTACCTTATTAAGCTCCTGTCCCTCGAGCTTTTCGTATTCGGCAATTTCTTCAAGAGGGATAAAGGTAACAAGTTTCAAAAGCCTTATTACATCTTTATCGTCAACATTTCTCCAATACTGATAGAATTCATAAGGAGAAACCTTTTCAGGGTCAAGCCAGAGAGCGCCCTTTTCAGTTTTACCCATTTTTTTGCCCTCAGAGGTTGTAAGAAGAGTAAATGTCATACCATATGCCTGTTTACCCTCTTTACGACGAATAAGCTCTATTCCGCCAAGGATATTTGACCACTGGTCATCTCCACCAAACTCCATAAGACAGTCGTAGTCCTTGTTGAGTTTATAAAAATCATATCCCTGCATAAGCATATAGTTAAATTCAAGGAAAGTAAGACCTTTTTCCATACGGCTCTTAAAACATTCGGCTGTAAGCATACGATTTACAGAGAAATGAACACCTATCTCGCGCAGAAAATCAACATAATTAAGTCCAAGAAGCCAGTCGGCATTATTTACCATAATTGCTTTGTCATTGCTAAAATCAATAAATTTTGACATCTGCACTTTAAAATTGTCTGCGTTACGCTGGATTATATCCTGGGTAATCATAGGACGCATATCGGTCTTGCCTGTCGGGTCACCAACCATTGTAGTGCCACCGCCAAGAAGAATGATTGGGCGATGTCCTGCGTTTTGCATATGCTTCATAACAATTAACTGCATAAAGTGCCCGATATGAAGACTGTCGGCAGTTGGGTCAAAACCTATATAAAAGGTTATTTTCTTCTTGCCAAGAATATTGCGAATTTCATCTTCGTGAGTTGTCTGGGCAATTAAGCCTCTTGCTTTTAATATGTCGTATACGTTTGTCATTTTTATCATTCCTTTCAATTTATCCTTCGTTTGAAACATCCTGAATCTTTGTAACTGAGATACAAAGTTCGTCAAGCTGTTTATCGTCAACCTTATCAGGTGAATGCATCATAAGCTCGGATGCATTTTGTACCTTCGGGAAAGCAATTACATCTCTGATACTGTCACAGCCTGCCATTATCATAACAAGACGGTCAAGTCCATAGGCGAGTCCGCCATGTGGAGGAGTACCATATTTAAATGCTTCCATTAAGAAACCAAATCTGTCCCAGGCTTCTTCATGAGTAAACCCGAGAGCCTTAAACATTTTCTCCTGAAGCTCTGCATTAAATATTCTAAGGCTTCCGCCACCGATTTCAGAGCCATTAAGAATTATATCATACGCCTTTGCACGAACTGCACCGGGGTCAGTATCGAGCTTGTCGATATCTTCATCAAATGGGTGAGTAAATGGGTGATGCATAGCAACATATCTGTTATCCTCTTCGGAATATTCAAGAAGTGGGAATTCTGTAACCCAGAGGAAGTTAAATTTATTCTTATCAATAAGGTCAAAACGGCGTGCGACCTCAAGACGAAGGTTACCAAGTGCATCGTATACAACACTGTCTTTGTCAGCGATTATAAGGATACCGTCGCCGGGCTTTGCGTTGGTTTTTGAAAGAATTGAATTAACGGTTTCTTCGCTAAGGAATTTTGTAATCTGCGAACGAAGACCATTCTCTTCAACAACAATCCATGCCATACCTTTTGCACGATATGTCTTGACATATTCCCCAAGTGAATCAAGAGTTTTTCTTGTAAGCTTTTCGCCAAGGCCCTCTGCGACAATACATCTGACACTACCGCCGTTTGCAACTGCATCAGAGAAGACTTTAAAGTCACAATCTTTAACCTCTTCGGATATATTGATAAACTCCATGCCAAATCTCATATCTGGCTTATCTGAGCCAAATCTGTCCATTGCCTCGCGGTAAGGCAGGCGAAGGAATGGGGTTTGAATATCAATATTTAAGGCTTCTTTGAAAACCCTCTTTAAAAAGCCTTCGTTAATTTCAATTATTGTATCAATATCAACGAAAGAAAGCTCCATATCCATTTGAGTGAATTCGGGCTGTCTGTCAGCACGTAAATCCTCATCACGGAAGCACTTTACAATCTGAAAATATCTGTCATATCCGCCAAGCATCAAAAGCTGCTTGTATATCTGTGGCGACTGTGGAAGAGCATAAAAGTTGCCGGGGTGAACACGGCTTGGTACTAGATAGTCTCTTGCACCTTCGGGAGTGCTCTTTGTAAGCATTGGGGTTTCAACCTCAAGAAAACCATTTTCATCAAAGTAGTCACGGGCTATTTTGGCAACCTTATGCCTGAGCATAAGGTTGCGCTGCATATCAGGGCGTCTGATATCCAGATATCTGTATGTCAGACGAAGAGCATCGTTTGTATCAATATTTTCTTCAATATAAAACGGAGGAGTTTCTGAACCATTGAGAACACGAAGCTCAGAGACAAGAACTTCAATTTCGCCTGTTGCCATATCTGAATTGATATTTTTTTCTGTTCTCAGTGCAACCGTACCTGTAACTGCGATAACGTATTCGCTCTTTAAGGCTGTAGCTTTTTCAAAGACAGCAGAATCAGTTTCATCGTTAAATGAAAGCTGAATTATTCCGCTGCGGTCACGAAGAGTAACAAAGTCAAGTCCGCCAAGTTTACGATTTCTTGCTACCCAACCGCACAGAGTAACGGTTTCGCCATTGTTATCTCTATTGAGTTCGCCGCATCTGTGTGTGCGTTTCATACCTTGCATTGTTTCAAATTCCATAGTTTAAATCTCCCTTAATTCTTATTAATAATTTCAGCTATGCTTGCGGCGTCAATGGAGGTGGAGATAACTTCTCCGGTATCCATATTTTTTATATCCGCTTTGTTCGATGCTATCTCATCATCACCAAGCACAATACTGAACTTAGAGCCGATTTTATTTGCGTATTTCATTTGCGCTTTTACACTTCTGTCGCATAAATCACGTTCTGCGTGTATATCCATACATCTTAAGTCATATACAAGCTTCTGTGCCGAAATATCTGCAGTGTCTCCGATTGCGGCAATAAATATATCGGTTTCAGCAACAGGATCATCATAAAGACCCTGAGATTTTATTATCATTGCAAGTCTTTCGATACCAACCGCAAATCCGATTCCTTCTGTTGCTTTACCACCAAGTTCTTCAACCAGGCCGTTGTAGCGACCGCCTCCACAAACTGTTGATTGCGCGCCGAGAGCGTCGGATGTAATTTCAAAAACAGTTCTTGTGTAATAGTCAAGGCCTCTTACAATGTCGGGATTAATTGTATATTCAATTCCCATTGTATCAAGATATGCAATGGTTTTTTTGAAATGAGCATCGCAATCTTCGCAGAGGTTATCAATCATCTTTGGTGCATCTTTAGAAATTTCTGAGCAAATTTCTGACTTACAATCTATAATACGCATTGGATTTTTTTCGAGTCGAGTCTTACAGGTATCACAAAGCTTATCCGTATATTGTTCGAAATATGCCTTAAGCTTTTCGTTGTATGTCTTTTTACATTCAGGACATCCAATGCTGTTTATATTCAGCTTAAGGTCCTTGATGCCAAGCTCTTTAAAGAACATAAGTGCCAGAGTGATTACTTCTGCATCAGTTGCATCTGATGAACCGCCAAAGCACTCAATTCCAAACTGATGAAACTCACGAAGTCTGCCGGATTGTGGTTTTTCATATCTGTAACACGATATAATATAATAAAGCTTTGTTGGCTGCGGATTTGCATAAAGGGAATTTTCAATAAAGCTACGTGCTAGTGAGGCAGTCCCCTCGGGTCTGAGGGTTATGCTTCGACCGCCCTTATCTTCGAAGGTATACATTTCTTTTTGAACAACATCCGTCGTGTCGCCAACCCCTCGTTGGAAAAGGGCGGTGTCTTCAAAAACGGGTGTTCTGATTTCTTTGTACCCAAATCTTTTGCATATATTGTGGGCAGTCTCTTCAATTTTTCGCCATAGCGGACTGTCAGTTGGTAAAATGTCCTCAGTGCCACGAGGTTTGTTTATCATCACAAAAACTCCTTTTTTGTAATTATTTTTCTGTGTATTTACTGCACATATCTTCTATAAAACTTAAAATCTCGTCTTTTCCCTGGCGTGTCTCCGAAGAAAAGGGAAACAGTATAGAATCGTCGTTAAGTGCAAGTGAATTATATATCTCCGTAAGGTTTTGCTCTATCTGCGATTTCTTAAGTTTATCAAGTTTCGTTGCAACAACAATAGGGTTGTAGCCAAAGCTTTTTATCCACTCAATCATCGTTATATCATCTTTTGTCGGCTTGTGTCTTGCATCAACAAGTTGTATAACTTGAATAAGGTTATATCGGTCAGAGAGATAAGTGTCTATCATCTTTGCCCATCGTTCCTGCTCGGCTTTTGAAACCTTTGCATAGCCGTAGCCGGGCAAATCCACAAGACGATATCTGCCTGCAATATCATAAAAGTTGATTGTTGCGGTTTTTCCGGGGGAGCTGCTTGTCCTTGCAAGCTTAGTTCTGTTTGTCAGACAGTTTATCAATGATGATTTACCAACGTTAGAGCGTCCGACAAAAGCGATTTCCGGAACAAAGGTGTCAGGATATTGCTCGGGTTTTACGGCTGTCGCAAGAAATTTTGCATCAATATAATCCATATTCGTTCTCCGTTAATTTATATTTGCAGTGCAAATATTCATTTCTTTTTTATCGTTAATTGGCTCTATATATTTACTTTTGCCAGGTTGCATTGTATTTTTAATTTTATTCTCTGTTAAAAGAGCTGTGCATAAAACTGTGTCTACATTCTCAGCAAAAACAAATTTAATGTTTTCTTTCACCACATCGGGTAGCTCGTCATAATCCTGTTTGTTTTTCCCGGGAATAATAATTGTTTTAATCCCGGCTCTGTATGCGGCAAGGGTTTTTTCTTTTAATCCGCCAATTGGCAATACTCGTCCGGTGAGAGTAACCTCACCTGTCATAGCAACATCGTGTTTTACCGCTCTGCAGGTCAGGGCAGATACTAAAGCTGTGGTAATAGTTATTCCGGCAGAGGGACCATCCTTCGGGACAGCACCCTCGGGCACATGAATATGTATATCAGTCGTCTTATAAAAATCAGGCTTTAATCCAAGTTTAAAGGCGTTTGCTCTGACATAGCTAAGGGCGGCTTTTGCAGATTCCTGCATAACATCACCGAGGTTTCCTGTAATTTCAAGCTTGCCGCTACCCTGCATTATGTTGACTTCAACGCAAAGGGTATCTCCGCCAAAGCTTGTCCAGGCAAGACCATTTACAACCCCTACTTTATTGATGTTGTCGGCTTTGTCATAGGTATATATCGGTTTTCCAAGAAAATCAACGATGTTCGATTTCTTCAGAGAAACTGATGCGTCACAATCCTTGGAAATCTTCATAGCAGTTTTTCGGCATATAGCAGTAATTTTTCTTTCAAGCTCACGAACTCCCGACTCTTTTGTGTATCCATCAATGAGTTCAGGATAGGAAGAGGGGGTAAATTTTAGCTGTGATACAGATAAACCGTGTAGCTTCCTCTGTTTTGGAAGAAGATATTTTTTTGCTATACAAACCTTTTCAAGGGGTGTATATCCATCAACCTCAATTACATCCATTCTGTCAAGCAAAGGTCTGGGTATTGTCTCCAGCGTGTTTGCAGTTGTAACAAACAATACATCGGACAAATCAAAAGAAAGCTCTACAAAGTGGTCTCTGAAATCCTTGTTTTGTTCAGGGTCTAAAACCTCAAGCATAGCAGATGCAGGGTCGCCTGTAATATCCCTTGACATTTTATCAACTTCATCAAAAAGCATAAGCGGATTTGAGGTGCCGCACTTTTTGAGACTGTCAATAATACGTCCCGGCATAGCACCAATATAGGTTTTTCTGTGTCCTCTGATTTCAGATTCATTCTTGACACCACCAAGACTTATTCTTGTATATTTACGACCAATTGCCTCTGCAAGCGATTTCGCAATAGATGTTTTGCCTGTTCCGGGAGGGCCGACAAGACATATTATATTGCTTTTCGGCTTTCCGCCAAGAGAGCGTACTGCAATATACTCAAGTATGCGTTCTTTAACTTTTTTAAGCCCATAATGGTCTCTGTCAAGTATCTCGGCAGCCTTTTCTACATCAAGAGATTCCTCGGTTTTATTATCCCAGGGAAGCGCAATAACAGTTTCAATATAATTTTGAATAACACCATATTCCTGTGAATGTGGACTTGTATGAGAGAGTCTTTCAAACTCTTCGTTTAGTTTTTCTGTAACATATTCGGGAATTTTGCGTCCGTCGAGTTTTGATTTATATTTTTTTATATCAGAAGATGATTCCTCGTCATCGCCAAGTTCCTGACGAATAACCCTCATTTTCTCGCGAAGCATATATTCGCGCTGATTCTTGTCAATGTTCTTCTGAGTTTTATTCATTATTGACTTTTCAAGAGAAAGAATATCAATCTCTGCGCTTAAAATCGAAATCAGCTTCTCAAGACGTTTTTTAACATTTAATTCGTTCAAAATCGTCTGCTTTGACTGAGGCTTAATCGGGAAATTAGACATAACAACATCGGCAAGTTCTGCCGGGTCATCAATAGACAAAAGAGACGACAGAGCCTCTGCTGATAATTTATCATAAAGCTCCATAAACTCTTCGACCAGATGAAGAGTTCTGCGCATCATAACATTTACCGACACGTCATCCCAATCTTCGTCATAAATATCGTCTGCACGGGAAACGTTAACCTCTGCATAGGATTCGCCTGCTGTATAGGTAGTGATTTTTCCCCTGTCAAGTCCTTCAACCAAAATACGTATATTTCCGTCGGGAAGATTTAAAATCTGATGGATTTCAGCAATCGTACCAATCTCTGCTAAATCCTCATATACAGGGTCTTCAACAGTGATGTCTGTCTGATAGCACAGGAAGATATGTTTATCACTATTCATAGCCTGTTTGACAGCAGCAATAGATTGTGCGCGACCAACATCAAAATGAATAATCATCCCCGGGAAAACCGTAATACCCCGAAGAGGAAGAAGCGGCAACGTAAACCTGGTTTTTTTCATATAATAAAATCATTCCTTTTATTTGCAATTAAATTGGCTTTATGTTAAAATCGCATATCAACCATATCTTTGTATTATACTATTAAAATCAAGAAATATCAAGTCTTTTTTGGAATTTTATACAGAAAAAAGGCAACTTTGAAAGTCTTCTTTCAAAGTTGCCAATAAAAATTTAAGCTACTGTTTTTTTATACCAATATCCGTTCTGTAATGCATATCGGTGAAATGTATCGGTTTGAGGTAACGATATGCTTTTTCTATTGCATCATCAAGGTTGTCGCCAAGTGCAGTAACACCAAGAACACGGCCACCAGATGTGAGTATCTTGCCGTCATCTAGTTTTGTGCCTGCGTGAAAGAGCATTGCCCCGAGGCTCTCTGCCTGACAAAGACCGTCGATTTCGTAACCTGTCTTATATTTGCCCGGATAACCGCCCGATGCAAGGACAACGCAAACAGCTGCATTGTCACCCCATTCGATTTCAATTTCATCAAGTCTTTCGTCAATTATTGCATCAAATATATCATATAAATCTGTTTTCAATCTTGGAAGCACAACCTGTGTTTCAGGATCGCCAAAACGACAATTATATTCAATAACTTTAACGCCGTTTGGGGTTTTCATCAATCCGAAATACAGAACCCCTTTAAATGTTCTGCCTTCTTTATTCATAGCATCCATTGTAGGGATAAAAATTGACTTCATACACTCTTCTTCAAGCTCGGGCGTGTATATTCTGCTTGGAGAGAAGGTGCCCATTCCGCCTGTGTTTAAACCTTTGTCGTTATCAAGAGCTCTTTTGTGGTCCTGAGCTGACACCATAGGTTTGAGTGTTTTTCCGTCGGTAAAAGCAAGAACAGAAACCTCAGGTCCGGTAAGAAATTCCTCAATAACAACCTTGCCGCCGGCTGAGCCAAAAACCATATCATCCATTATCTCGCATACTGCTTTTTTTGCTGCGTCAAAGTCTTCGGCGATTATAACGCCTTTTCCAAGTGCAAGTCCATCAGCTTTAACAACAACGGGATATTGGTCCTGATTTTTTATATATTCTATGGCATCGGTACTGTTGTCAAACACCTCATATTTTGCAGTTGGAATGTTATATTTCTTCATAAGGTCTTTGGAAAAAGCCTTGCTGCCTTCAATAATTGCAGCCGCTTTGTTAGGCCCAAATGCACGAAGTCCTGCCGCTTCAAAAGCATCAACCGCTCCTGCTGCGAGGGGGTCATCAGGTGCCACAACAGTCAAATCTATCTGATTTTCCTTTGCAAAGGTGGTCAGGGCATCAAAATCCATAACCTTAATCGGCACACATTCTGCAATCGCGGAAATACCGCCGTTTCCGGGTGCACAGTATATTTTTGTTACTTTTTCACTTTGGCTAAGCTTCCATACAATTGTATGCTCTCTGCCGCCGCTTCCAACTACTAAAACTTTCATTGTAAAACCTTCCTTTCGATGTAGTTTATCTTTATGTAATTATTTATGATGTTTAGATCTAGGATGAGAATTTGTATAAATTTCAGATAATTTATTGTTGATAACTCTTTCGTAAACTTGCGTTGATGCAATATTATTGTGCCCGAGCATTTCCTGTACGGACCGTAAATCTGCACCGTTTTCCAAAAGATTTACCGCAAAGGAATGCCTTAGGGTGTGAGGGGTTATACCATCCGGTAGTCCCGATTGTTTTTGATATTTTTTTATTATTTTCCATAATCCCTGTCTCGAGAGGGGTTGTCCGTCACGATTGAGAAACAATACATCTGTTTTTTCAGAGTTTGGAATTAATTTTCTTTTTTCCATATATTCCTGCACACAATCTCTGGCGTACGCGTATATGGGGACGATATGTTCTTTATTGTTGCTTCTGCAATATATAAAACCAATCTTAAGGTTTACATCCGATATTCTAAGACTAATAACGTCAGATGCTTTAATACCGGTTGCATACATAATTTCAAGCATTGCTTTGTCGCGATAACCTTTTATGTTTCTGCAAACGGGAGTATCAAGTAATATATCAACCTGTAAATCCGAAAGCCACATCGGCAGTTTCTTTTCTGATTTAAAATTATGTAAATTATGTGTTGGGTTGGATGATATGTAATTTCTCATATTAAGAAATTTATATAGCGACCTGAGGGATGAGAGTATTCTTGAGGCAGTTGCTGCAGATTTTCCCTGCTTCTGTATCTGAAGAAGATAATTAAGTATCAATGTTGCATTTGAATTAACAACGGAAGTGCAATTTACGGATAAAAGGTATTCTTTATATCCGTTAATATCACGTTTGTATGATTCAATTGTATTTGCAGATGATTTCTTATAATTTTTCAGATAATCAAAATATTCATTCAAAAGAGCGTCCATCACTCTGTCTCCAATCAATAAGGGATTGAGTATATTTTACATAATTCTTTGCGATTTGACAAGAGAAAATTAAAAATTTTTTTATTTTTTATCTAAAGCCATTGTTTATATAACTCAATAGCAATATGCGGTATGATATATGCATCAATTACACTGCACACTATAACAACAAAAACAACTGTTATGATAACACATAACTCTCTCTGTTGCAACCGTCTTTTTTGTTTGTACACATATCTTAAGTCATTAAGTTTGTTTTTGTTTAATGATACATTCAGTTGTATAACCGAAAAAAATATAAGAGCAGGCAGCAATATAATATTTTGTATAACAAGTGATATAAATGCAAGGATAAAGCCCCTGCCTCCACAGGACAAAGAAAGGTACGCAACAGTATATCCAAGTCCGTAACCCTTTGCCATAAGCTCTGTGTAGTTTAATGGTGCAAGCCATAAAAAACGGCCTGACAACCAGAGAAGAATAAATGGTCTGATATTTATTATGAAAATGTGTAAATAACTAAGCAAAGACGGAGCATGGCGTTGGTGGTCATAAAAAAAGTTTGTCAATGACACATCATTATTTTTTAGCATAATTTTGTTTGAACACACAACCGCTCCGATTATTATGCCTGTAAATAAGAAGAATAACGCAATAATATATTTGATTCTGTTAGAACTGATGTGTGAAACAATAATTAAATTTTTTCTTTTTTTCATTTGTCTCTCTCCTTTTGAGGGCTTGTATTATTTAAATATATTTAATTTTTGTAAGAAAAAGAACATTTTAATTGCAAAATTGTCACAGTTATGATAAAATTGATCTTTAGAATATCATAGATCAGAACTATATGGGAAAACCATCGGGAGGTAGAATATGAAGGCTATAGTAACAGGTGCAAGTTCAGGGCTTGGCAGAGAAATGGCTAAAATTTTATCTGAGAGAGGATACGATATAATTGCTGTTGCAAGGAGAGGAAATATGCTTGAAGAGCTAAAAAAAGAGATAAAAACAAATGTAGAGGTGTTATGCCTCGATGTTACCAAAGCAGAAGATATTGATAAAATTGCTGCATACCTTGATGAAGCAGATATATTGATTAATAATGCAGGGTTTGGTGTATTTGGTGATTTGTGTTCGTCTGATATGGATTCTGAGCTTAAAATGATTGATACAAATATAAAGGCAGTACATATTTTAACCAAGCTTGCAGCAAAAAAGTTTAAAGAAAAGAACAGTGGATATATTTTGAATGTTGCATCTCTTGCAGCATTTTTCCCGGGACCTTTGTTTTCGTCTTATTATTCGTCAAAAGCATATGTGCTTCGGCTATCACAGGCGTTAAGAGAAGAACTCAGACAAGAAAAATCAAAGGTTAAAATAAGCGTGTTATGTCCCGGACCTGTTAAGACAGAATTCGGTGATGTAGCAAAGATAAGTTTTGGCAACGGCAACGAAAAACTCGGGCGAATAATCTTTGGAGATAAGAGAAAAGTATCTTTATATGCAATCGAAAAAATGTTTAAAGGCAGGCATATAATTATTCCCGGCATATTTATGAAAATCGCTGTCCTGGCAAGAAGAGTTCTGCCGGAAAAAATTCTTGCAGTTATCATATATCATATTCAAAACAAAAAACTTATAAGAAAATAATTATTGTGTTAAACATGAGGTTACATTCGCGGCGGATGTTCACCCATTGGAATGAAAAAACAATTTAAGACAGTTTTGGATGAATCCTGTCTATCTTTTAACACAATTATATTGAGTGCCGGCAAAATCGGCTATCAGGTTGAGGTTGCACCCGATGATTTGATTATGCTAGTAAATGCTAAGGCAGAAAATATAACACGATAAAATATACAGCGTAGAATCTAACTATAATAAATTTATACTTTACAATAAAATATCAGTGTTGTAAAATTACTATAAACTTTATATGGTAAAAACAAATATTCGGATACCTGTTATCAGGGCGAGGGAGAAAATAATGTATCAGGCAGAAAACACAGAATATATTAATAATCTTGAGAATAAAATATCTGAACTTACTTCTTTAATTGGTATAAGCTCCGGCGAGAGTGATATTACCAAATATCTTAAGGAGGCTCTTGCACCCTTGTGTGATGAGACCACAATAGACGAAAGCGGCAACGTTATTGGCAAAATTTATTCCCTTGACAAATGTGCAAAAACACTTATGCTTGAAGCACATATGGACAGAATAGGTTTGATGATTTCAGGGATAGACAAAGACGGTTGTCTCAAATTTGCGAATATTGGCGGCATAGATGAAAGGATTCTGCCATCTGCCGAGGTAACTATATGTGGTGTTAACAAAAATATTGACGGCATTGTTTTTTCAATAAATAAATCAAGCGATAAGACCCCAAAAATCAGCGATTTAAGGATAGATACCGGGTTTTCGTATGACTATGTTAAAAACAACATCTCTGTTGGTGATTTATGTTATGTAAAGTCAACAGTTTCCAAACTTTTGGGGACAGTTTTATCTGGTGCTGCTATGGATAATCGTGCCGGGATTGCATCTGTTTTGGCAGCTATCGAGAAGATTGACCGAACAATGCTTAAATATAACATTGATATTTTATTTGCAGTGCAGGAGGAACTAGGTCTGCACGGCGCATATATGGGAGCGAAAAAATTAAACGCAGATGCAGCTATTGTGATTGATGTAACTCACGGAAGCACACCTGACTCTAAAGAAGAGGTGGGTGTTTTTCCCTTGGGAAGCGGTGCGATAATATGTCGTGGGCCGAATTTTAATTATGAATATTCCAAACAGTTGATAAACATTGCCAATAAGTTATTTATTCCATATGAAATTGAAGTTGCATCAGGACCAAGCGGGACCGATGCTTGGGCGATACAAATAAGTGATTATGGTATACCCTCAATGCTTGTATCAATTCCGCTCAGGTATATGCATACAAATGTAGAAACCCTTGATATTCAGGATGTTATGGCAGTCTCGGATTTAATTTCTGTAGCAACAGAGGGAGGGATTGTAATTGCTTAAAACTCTATCCGATCTGACTTGTATGTCAGGTAATGAGAAAAGTATAATTGATGTAATAAAAAATAATCTGACATGCAAAGCAGATGTAAAAACTGATAATATGAACAACCTTATTGTAAGCTGCGTGCATGACGAGAGTTTGTCAACCGTTGTATTGTCCGCCCATATGGATGAGCCGGGTTTTATTATAACTGATATAACAGATGATGGCTATTTAAAATTTGATATAATTGGGGATATTAATCCAACGGATATTGTCTCAAAACAAGTTAAAATTGGCAATTGCACAGGGATAATTTCTCTGAAAGCCATCCACCTGACCACGAAAGAAGAACGCGAAAAGCCTGTAAAAACAGATGATTTATTTATAGATATAGGTGCAAAATCAAAAGAAGACGCAAAGAAGACGGTTATTCCGGGTGACTATTGTTATTTTATATCTGACTTCTCTGAATTTGGCGAGGCATCTGTTAAGGGTAAATCTCTTTCATCGCGTGCAGGGTGCAGAATTCTCGTTGATATTTTAAATAATAATAGTTTCTCCAAACTTAACCTGATATGTATATTTACCACCCAGAAAGAAGTCGCATCAAGAGGAGCTGTTGTTGCGTTAAAAAGCATTGACAATCCTATGCTTGCTATTGTTCTGGATGGAATTGGATGCACAGATAATATAAATATATCAAAAGGTCCTGTGGTATGTTATACGTCGGAGGATACATTAAAATCCCGCCTGTTAATAAATAAAACAGAGGACATATGTTTCGTAAATAAATTATCAGTTCAAAAGATGTGTGCAGACAAAGAAAAAACTGACTTAATTTCATTTAAGTCACAGAGGACGGATATTCCGTCGATATTGATAGGTGTGCCTTGTAAATACAAAAATACTGCATCCGAGGCTATGGCGCTAAATGATATCGGACAGGCATATGATTTGATATATAATTTGTTATCGGAGGTTAACAATGGATTTATACTATAAGATAATGCAGGAAGAAGATACAAGTAAAATTAAAGATGTAATTGCACAACAGGTTGAAAGTTCGTCCATTGAGATAAATATGGATAATGCGGGAAATATCGTCATTCATAAATGCGGAAGAGGCAGAAAGATAATGATTTCGGCTCTTGTGGACAGATCTAGGCTATGTATAACATCGGTTTCTTCCAAAAAGGCGGAATTTGAATTATCAGGAAACATAAATAAACAATCATTAAAAGACACAGAGGTTGTTTTTCAGGCAAGCTCTATAGGCATTGTACGAGCGAAGGAAGAAGAAAAGAAAGAAAACGAGTATTATATTGATTTGTGGGATGAAAATGCTATTGATAAAGGCGATGTATGCTACTTGAAAAGCAATGTATTTTGTAAAGGTGATATACTTTACGGAATTGATGTTTCCTCGGTAATTCCATTAGAAATCATTGTTTGTTTAATAAACGAGCTGCGTGAATGTGTAAACGATTTATACTTTACAATATCATTTTGTGAAAATGGTGTAAAATCAATTGTTAAATCAATAAAACCTGACTGTTTATATCATATTTACTGTGCAAAGTCCGATGATGACTTTTCTATATCCAACGGAGTTGGCGTTGTGTATAAGGACGGAAACGCAGTTGTTTCTCCGCAAATAAGAAATGTTCAAAACAAAATTGCAGCTGATAAAAAAATAAAAACTCAACCATATATTGGCAAACACAGTAAATTAATTGAGGTGCTTGGAATTACAGGCGAAGAAAAGAAAATAGGGGCATTATGTATTCCCGTAAAATGTATGGGCAGCGGCTTTGAAATTGTTGATATCAATGATATAAAATCTGCTGAAATGCTGGTATTTGAAATGTTAAATACGAATTATACAGAATAAGAGGTATTTCTATGAATAACAAAAGAATGTTAAGCGA
>JAZNCD010000077.1:0-5910 GCA_045587365.1 Clostridia bacterium | reverse complement strand
TATCTCGGTTTTTGCTATGCCTGTCTTTATCGGGGCTTTTATAATATATGGATTAATTAAGGGTGTTGGGGTTTATGACTGCTTTACCGAGGGTGCAAAAGAGGGCGCACAGAGTATGCTTGGAATTATCGCTCCTCTTGTAGGACTAATGGTGGCAATCAATATGTTCAGAGAGAGCGGTGCATTAGATATTATAACAAGTTTTATATCCCCTGCGTTATCGAAGGTGGGGCTTCCTGCCGAGGTTTTGCCGCTTTCCCTTCTTCGCCCGATTTCGGGAAGCGCCTCCCTTGCTATTGTTACGGATTTATTTAAGAATTATGGTCCTGATTCTGTTGCCGGTAAGATTGCATCGGTTATGATGGGCTCTACAGAGACGACTTTTTATACAATCGCTGTATACTTTGGTACTGTAGGTATAAAAAATACGCGTCATACATTGCCCGCCGCCCTGTCGGCAGATATGACAGGGATTATACTATCTGCAATTATTGCGCGCGCCTTAATATGTTAATTTTTTGCAAGAAAAAAGCAGGACTCCATAAGCAAATATGCTCACAAAACCCTGCGGAAAATTATGCATCAACTTCTGTGTCTGTATCCGTTTCACAAATAACAAGTTCTACCGATTTGGTAAGTACATCAGCATAGCTGTATGATACTCGCCTTTCGACGGGGGAATAATTATCCTGATTGTCAAGCTTAACGATAAAAATGCTCGGATATGTGTTTTCGATTACGCCCTCTCTAACGATAAACTGCTTTCTTCCATGTTTCGAACGCAGTCTGACTCTGCTTCCGACATTGTCGGACAAGTCGGACTTGATCTTCACCAATTCCTTCTGGATATACACTTTTACAACACCTCTTTTTTCATTAGTCTCATTATAGCACAAATTAATGATTTTGTAAAGAGAAAAGAACAAATATTTTACAATTTTTTTACAAAAGTGTTACAAGGCGTATTTCTTGACTTTTTTGGAGTTTTAGGATATACTGAAAATACTTAAAATGGAAAAATGTGTGAAATTTTAAGTGTAAAGGAGGAGAGCTTTTATGTCAGGTACACATAAGAGAAAAACAGATATTGTATTTTTGAACATTCTTTTTTGTATGCTCGTGATATTTATTCATCTGGCATCGGAGATTGTTACGAAAATGCCTAAAAATACCCTTGTATTTAAGGCGGTTTTCGTATCACACCGACTTTCGTCCTTTGTTGTACAGGGATTTATTCTTCTCAGTGGCGTAAAGCTTTTTCTTCATAAGAGAAATGATATTAATTATTTTAAATATTATTCTTCCAGACTTTTTCGCGTTGTAATTCCATATATGATATGGGTTGTTGTTTATTACTTATATTTTTGCTCTAAGGATTACTTCGGTTTTTCGACAACAAATCTTATAAATCACATTATCAAAGGAGACTTGTCGGCACATTTTTACTTTGTCATAATCTTAATTCAGTTTGACATTTTAGCGCCCTTGTGGATGGCGCTTTTTAAAAGAGGAAACGCCGCCGTACATATTGCATTTTCGCTTATAATAACGGTTGTTACAAGTCAGTATCTTATGCCGATACTTACAACTCTTTTTCCGTCAATTCCAAATATAAACCTTGACAACTGCTTCTTAAGGTATCAGGTATATTGGACGGCAGGTTGTATGATAGGTATGCATTACGGAGAATTTCAGAATTATCTTAAAACTAATAAAATATACATAACGGTTGTTTTTCTGATTTGTGCAGTACTAAACGCTTCGCTTACGCTTTCAACAGTTGGGCATTTTCCTGCGTGGCTTGATTTTGTTCACATAATGTACTGCATGGCGGTAATTTTGTTTTTTTATATGATATCACAGGCATTTTCGGGAGTCGGCGGAATAATTATGAAGCCATTATCTCTGGTTGACAGGTCCAGCTACAGTATATATCTTATACACTGTCTTGTCCTTGTTATGACGGACTTTGCCATGACGGACAGAGGGATTAGCTCGCTTACAACAAGGTTTTGCATCAGGGCGGCATCGGTGTATGGTATAAGCATAGGAATATGCCTGATATGGCAGATTGTTAAATATCCTTTTGCAAAAATGATAAGGAAGTAGGGGAAGATGCCTACATCGTCCCGTCTTACCGTTATGGCTTCGGGCGGATAATATCCGCCCCTACGGATCGTATGTTTAAATGGAATTTAAAACATAAAACGAATAAAATTTTTCATGAAAGGCAGAATATATATGAAACTCAGCAACCCATCAGAACTCAAGGCATTACTTGAGAGGCACGGATTTTCATTCTCCAAATCACTTGGACAGAATTTTCTGATTGATGATAATGTGCTCAATAGGATAGTATCAGCGACAGAACTTACCTGTGACGATTGCGTACTTGAAATCGGACCAGGGGCAGGAACTCTTACGCGTCTCTTAGCACAAAGCGGTGCAAAATGTGTAGCAGTTGAGATTGACAAGGCGCTTATCCCCATTCTGACAGAAACAATGGGAGAGTTTGAAAACTTCAAACTTATAAACAACGATATTCTCAAGGTGGATTTGAAAAAACTTGTGGAAGAGGAGTTTGAAAACAAGCCCTTTCATGTTATTGCGAACCTTCCATACTATATTACAACTCCAATAGTTATGGCTCTTCTTGAAAATCACCTGCCTGTTGCCTCGATGACGTTGATGGTGCAAAAAGAAGTGGCAGACAGAATGTGTGCCCCTTGCGGAGGCAAGGATTATGGCGCGTTGTCGGTCGCTGTACAGTATTATGCAGAGCCAAAAGTAGTATGCAAGGCAGAGCCACATTGCTTTATTCCTCAGCCAAAGGTGGCGTCAACCGTTATAAATCTTAAAGTTGGCGAAAAGCCTACTGTGTCGGTAGGTAATGAGAAAATGTTTTTTGCCCTTGTCAAGTCTGCCTTTGGGCAGAGGAGAAAAACTCTTGTAAATGCTCTGTCTAAAAGCCCGTATTTATCTGTCGAAAAGGAAAAGGTCATATCTGTGCTTAGCGGCATGGGGTTATCTGCGGATATCAGAGGAGAAAAATTGAGTATTGAACAGTTTGCTATGCTTGCGGATGCGCTGTTTTAACAGGGGGCGATAATATGTATTGTCCAAAGTGCAAATATGAATACCGAGATGGAATAACACAGTGCCCTGATTGCCACTCCTCTCTTGTTGACAGTCTTGAAGAGGAAGATGAAATACGTAACGATGCTATGCCCTGTAAGGTTTATACGGCTGCAGATGAATTTGAGGCGGATATAATAGTTTCAAAACTTAGATCCGAAGGGATATACGCATATAAAAAATATCGCAGTACTGATGAATACAGCCGGATTATACTCGGCCGGACAATGTTTGGTGTAGATGTTTTTGTTGCCGATTTTGATTCGGGGGAGGCCTTTAGGGTTATAAAAAGTTAAAATTCACAAAGGTATATATGACTTTGTTAAAAAATTGTCTAATTTACATATTGAATTTTTTCTTTTTTTGAGGTATAGTATAATTGGAATAATTTTGATATATAATTAAAAGTTTATATAAATCAGGAGGATTAAAAAATGACAAACAACAAGTTTATCTTGGATTGGCTTGAAGAAATGAAAGCTCTTTGTAAGCCTGACAATGTTGTATGGATTGACGGTAGCGACGAGCAGATCGAAGCGCTTCGTGCAGAGGCTGTTGAAACAGGCGAGATGATAAAGCTTAATCAGGAGAAGCTTCCCGGTTGCTATTATCACAGAACTGCAGTAAATGACGTAGCAAGAGTTGAGGACAGAACATTTATATGTACCGAGACCGAAGAAGAAGCAGGTCCTATCAACAACTGGATGGCACCGAGCGAGATGTATGCAAAGCTCAACGCTTTGTATGACGGCTCAATGGTTGGCAGAACAATGTATGTTATTCCTTACTCAATGGGTCCTGTTGGCTCACCTTTCTCTAAGATCGGTATCGAGCTTACTGACAGTATCTATGTTGTACTTAACATGGACATTATGACAAGAGTTGGCAAGGAAGTTCTTGACCAGATTAAGGATGGCGACTTTACAAAGTGTCTCCACGCTAAAAAGGATGTAAACCCTGATGAGAGATATATTGTTCACTTCCCACAGGATAATACAATTATGTCAGTAAACTCAGCCTACGGCGGTAACGTTCTTCTCGGCAAAAAGTGTTTTGCTCTCAGAATTGCGTCATACCTTGGTAAGCAGGAGGGCTGGATGGCAGAGCATATGCTTATCCTCGGTCTTGAGAATCCTCAGGGAGAGGTTAAGTACATCGCAGCTGCTTTCCCAAGTGCTTGTGGTAAGACAAACCTTGCTATGCTTATTCCACCCGAATATCTCAAAGAAAAGGGCTACAAGGTATGGACCATCGGTGATGACATCGCATGGCTGAGAATTGGCGAGGATGGCAGACTTTATGCTATCAATCCTGAGGCTGGCTTCTTTGGTGTTGCTCCGGGTACAAGCGAAAAGACAAACTTTAACGCTCTTGAGTCAACAAAGAAGAATACAATCTTTACAAACGTTGCAATCAACAACGACGATATGACAGTTTGGTGGGAAGGTCTTGACAAGAATCCTCCCGAAAACTGTACAGAGTGGACAGGTAAGCAGGTTAACGGCAAGACATTTGAAGGCAACCTTGCAAACCCCAACTCAAGATTTACAGCTCCGGCTATCAACTGCCCCTGTATCTCCTCTGAGTTTGAAAACCCACAGGGTGTTCCGATTTCTGCTATCGTATTCGGCGGCAGACGTGCAAAGACTGCTCCGCTGGTATATCAGGCAAGAGATTGGGAGCACGGCGTATTCGTTGGTGCTACAATGGCATCTGAGACAACTGCAGCAGCTACCGGTGCAGTTGGTGTAGTCAGACGTGACCCGATGGCAATGAAGCCATTCGTTGGTTATAATATGGCAGATTACTTTGGTCACTGGATTGAAATGGGTAAGAAGATGGATGCAGACAAAGCACCTAAAATCTTCCACGTTAACTGGTTCAGAAAGGACGAGGACGGCAACTTCCTCTGGCCGGGATTTGGCGATAATATGAGAGTTCTTCTCTGGATACTCGATAGATGTGCAGGCAATGCAGATGCAGTAGACAGTGAAATCGGTCTCCTCCCAACAGATGGTGCTATTGACACAACAGACCTTGATATTACTGCAGAGCAGCTCAAAGAGCTTCTCAGCGTAGACAAGGATGTATGGATGGAAGACGTTGAAAATCAGGAAGAATACTTCGCACAGTTTGGCGACAGACTCCCTGCAGAAATCAAAAAGCAGCTTGAAATCCTTAAGAACAATCTTAAATAAGAATAAGATAAATAAGGCGATGCATTTGCATCGCCTTTCTTGCAAATATTACTGCATAGCTATTGCCATAAATAATTGCCGTCCCCTATTCCGCCGTGCCTACCGCGGCGGCAGGAATGCAATAGCTATGCAGTAATTATATTTATAAATATCTTAGGGTTTAATGTGATATACAACAAATTAGATTTGGCGACATATCCGCAGGGGATGGCCAGGATGTGGGTGCGGCACATTGTTCAAAGGCAAATATAATTTGTTGTATATACAAGGACAACAGAGTTCCGCAAACCAATATAGTTATAAAATCAAAAAAAGCCTCCCGTCTGGGAGGCTTTTAAAATTACTTTTATTGTGTCTTCTTCATAAAGCAATATACCGCAGTTGCACCAATAATAACGAGAATTAAATCGGTTATAAGGTAAATTCCCTCTCTCAATCCAGGGAAAACTGCAATCATAGACGAGAGCAAAAATCCAAGTGCCGCAAAATATGCGTATCCGTGAAATTTTTTAAACGCCACATTTATCAGCTTTACCGTAGTAAGCGACACGATTATAAAGCCCAACGCAACCCAGAA
>JAZNCD010000076.1:0-12687 GCA_045587365.1 Clostridia bacterium | reverse complement strand
AAATTCAGGTATCAACCCTCCAAGCAACTCTCTGCGCCTTGGAGACTGAGATGCCAACACAATCTTTCTTTTTTTCATAATATTCTCCATAGCAGTTTACTTTCCTGTCGAGCCGAATCCGCCATCACCGCGTTCTGTGGTCTCAAGACTCTCTGCCGCTATAAGCTTTGCCTTTTCTACCGGCAAAAATACAAGCTGCGCAATTCTGTCACCAGGATTTATTGTGTAGTCTTTATCCGATACATTTATTGCCGCAACCTTAACCTCGCCCGTATAATCTGTATCAATTACGCCTACACTGTTACACATTGTAATACCCTGTTTAAATGACAAGCCTGACCTTGGAAAAACAAAAGCCCCATATCCCTCAGGAATTTTAATGGCAAAACCGAGCGGCACAAGAGCCCTCTCTCCTGCCTTTATGGTAAGCGGTACGTCTATGGCTGCCGACAAATCCATACCAAGGCTTCCGTCAGTTGCATATTCGGGCATCTTTGCACATTCTGACAAAAACTTAATCTTTACATCAATCATTTTAAACACTCCTTTTTACGAAAGTGCACCCTTTAGGTAATGCAGTCTTGTGTATTCAAAATCTGCGGCTTGTCCACAACCCTGATACGCCCTGCATATCTCCCTGCACTCTTTTTCATTCTCCGTAGTAAACATCAGCCGCAGATAATCTGCACCTGTACTCTTTAAATCATCTGTCTTGTCTCCCATATATAGAGGGACCGAATTCAGCACCACACTTCGGCAGATATCTCCGTCCCTTATGACAGAAAAGGTCGCTCCCGTACGGTCGGTTATCTCTCCTTTTCCGTCACATTTGCACTTACCCACATTTTTAAGTATGCAATTCTCGGTTGTCATAAGGGGAAGTCTGCCATAGGCAATTATTTCTGTGCTGCAGCTTTTTATAATGTCTCTTGCCTGAGGGATATTAAGCTCCGGTGACAGGCACAGGCTCTCAAACCCCGCTGATGCAGCCACCTTAAGCGAACGGCTGTTTGTTATGTTCATCCTGAAGCTTCCGAATTTATCAAAACCGTCGGCAAGTATAACCCCATCTATTGTTAATAGCTCCGCTTTTGAAAAGCCCATCGCCTTGAGTTTCAAAAGCCTCTCTTTGTACTCGTCCCTCACAGGCTCTCTGATTATTGCAGGCAGCGAAATTACAACTCTGCCTCTGTCTCTTAAAAGCTCGCCCGTATTATTCTCTGCAATATGGAGCGGAATGTATATATATTCAAAATCATATTCTCTAATTGCTCTGTACTGCTCAATATTAAGCACAGAACAGGTATAAAGCCCTTTGCCCATCCGCCCGTTTTTTTCAAGAGGCACAGGCTCATTAACTCTTTTTTCTCTGCAGGATTTCAGTATTTCCTCTTCAAGGGCTGCTATGCCGTTACGCCTTAGTTCATTTACAACGGATACAGGGACAAAAGCATTTTGTGATACCTCAACATTTGCACCCTCTGCCCTGAAAGCCGTACCGCCTGTTTTTACAAGCTGAGCTATTATGCTCTCCTTTGTTGCAGGTCTCTTTGACGCCCTTTGTACCTCTGCATCGCCCAAAACCTCCGCAGAAAATTCTCCACAACTGATACAAAGTACGGGCTTTTCTCCCTCAATAAAGGCTGCCGACATATGAACAGATACTTGTTTTTCTTTTACTTCTTCGTATTCCTGATTGTTTCTTAAATAGGGATTGTCGGGCTTATCAAAGGCAAACATATGCATACCCTTCTCGCCCCTGTAATAGCCGTCTGTCAGTCCTCCCCGATAAAAAACCCGATTAAGTCTTTCTGTTTCTTCTTTTGACGGAGGTCTTTCCTCGTCTATCAGTCGTCTGTATGTGGACACAACCTCGCTTATATATGTCTCGCCTTTCATTCTGCCTTCTATCTTAAGCGAAGAAACTCCGTCCTCCTTCAATTTTGCGATATGCTCTGCAAGAGACATATCCTTAAGGCTCAGATAATATTTTGCCTCTCCCCCTGATGAATATAAAAGTCTGCAGGGTTGGGCACATTTTCCTCGGTTTCCGCTTCTGCCGCCTATTACACTGCTCATCAGACACTGTCCCGAATAGCTCATACACATTGCCCCATGAACAAAAACCTCCGCCTCTGCAGAGGTGCTTTTTATTATTTTTCGTATTTCGTCTCCGGACAACTCTCTTGACAGAACTACTCTTGACACGCCCATCTCTTCAAGCATACGCACTCCGTCTATGGAGTGAACCGTCATCTGGGTGCTTCCATGAAGCTCAATATCGGGCGACATCTGCCGGACAAGGTCTAAAACGCCTAAATCCTGAACTATAATCCCATCAATACCTGCCCGTGTGAGAACCTTTACAAACTTATTGAGCTCCTTGTATTCCCTGTCATAGACAAGGGTGTTCACAGTAACATACGCCTTTGCTCCCCTGAGATGGCAGAAATCTGCTGCCCTGTATATTTCTTCATCCGTAAGGTTGCCCGCATAGCTTCGTGCGCCGAAGCTATGTCCGGCAAAATAGACGGCGTCTGCTCCGCTATTTACCGCAGTCAAAACACATTCAAAAGTACCTGCAGGCGCAAGAAGCTCCATAGTAAAACCTCCGTTTCCGTCAAGATAGGATATGGCGTAATAGGCAAATTCCGATTGTAGGGGACGGCATCTTGACGTCCCGCTGAGCAATTATATACACTTATCTTATTTACTCTTCCCTCTTGTCTATCTGCCCATATGGTTTCTTCTTACACTTGAAAGCTCTGTCTCTTTCTTTGCAAGCTCAATCTGCAGCTTATGGACATCCTCGCGCAGTTTTTCTACCTCAAGGCGCTTTGCCTCAAGCTCGCTGCCAAGACCCCTCGCCTCTTCCATATAGCCCTTAAGCTCAACACGAAGATTATCAAGAACGCTTTCGCATTTAAGATAGTCATCAGCAATATTTATTGCCGCCAACACCGCTTTCATAGCCGTGCTTAGCTGCGGACTCGCCTCAGAAACCTTATTCATATGCTTGTTGACCATAAGAGCAACACGCTGAACATACTCCTCAGGCTCGTTTGATACGAGAGTATACTCAAAATTATTGATTTTTACTTCAACCTTTTTACCTTCCATGACTTATCCTCCAATGGAAAAATATTTATACTATAAATATTGTCACATCTATTAATGTTCAAACTTTCTTATTTACTGTCCTCTCTCATTGCCATATACTTAAGTATGCCGAATACGGATTTTGCATCATTTATCTCGCCCGACATTACCATATCAAACACTTTTCGTGCCGGAATCTTTTCTATTTCAATAAACTCATCCTCATCGAAATTACAGTTTCCCTCTTTAAGCCCCTCTGCAAAATATACATGGGTAACCTCGTCGGTAAATCCGGGAGACGGATATATAAATCCAAGATATTCAAACTTTTCTGCCCTGTACCCTGTTTCTTCTTCAAGCTCCCGAATTCCGCAGTTTCTGTGATGCTCTCCCTCGTCAAGCTTTCCCGCAGGGATTTCGTAAATCGCCTTTTCGATAGGGTATCTGTGCTGCCTTACCAGAATAATTTCGTCTTTATCGGTAACTGCCACTATTCCAACGCCTCCGGGGTGACCCACTACCTCTCTTGTTGTAATCTTGCCGCCCGGCATTTCTACCTTGTCAACCCTCAGTTTTACAATCTTGCCATTAAATATTTTTTCCGAAGAAACCCTCTTCTCTTCATAAATCATATCTGCATCTCCAATTTCAGAATATTTAATAGATATGTCTCCTAAAAGGCATATTTATTAAATATTCTGCAAGTTCCGCAAAGGCGGAACTTGCAGATATATAATTCTTAGATAATACCCTGTGCCATCATTGCATTTGCAACCTTCTTAAAGCCTGCAATATTTGCACCTGCAACAAGGTCATAACCAAGACCGCATTCTTCAGCAGCCTCAACTGATGCACTATGGATGTTTCTCATAATGCCCTTGAGCTTTTCGTCAACTTCTTCTGCTTCCCATGCGTATCTCATAGAGTTCTGTGCCATCTCAAGAGCAGAAACTGCAACACCGCCGGCATTTACTGCCTTTGATGGGCCAATGATGAGACCCTTGCTGCGGAGGTATGCCATAGCCTCGTTTGTAGTTGGCATATTAGCAACCTCAATATAGTACTTTGTACCATTTGCAAGAATCTGTTCTGCTTCCTTCATACCGATTTCGTTCTGAGTTGCACAAGGCATACAAATGTCAACTTTTACGCCCCATGGCTTTTCGCCTGCATGGAACTCGCAACCAAACTTCTCTGCATAATCCTGAGCACGGTCACGGCCTGATGATCTCATCTCAAGGAGGTAGTTGAACTTTTCTTCAGTTGCAACACCATCGGGATCATAAACATAACCGTCAGGACCAGAAATTGTAACAACCTTTGCACCAAGCTCTGTCATCTTCATGCATACGCCCCATGCAACGTTACCAAAGCCTGATACTGCAACAGTCTTACCCTCTAAGGTATCGCCCTCGTGCTTCATAACCTCGTTTGCGTAGTATGTAGCACCAAAGCCTGTAGCTTCAGGTCTGATAAGAGAGCCGCCGTATTCAAGGCCCTTACCTGTGAGAACGCCGTTCTCCCAGCCGCCTCTGATTCTCTTGTACTGACCGTAGAGGAAACCAATCTCTCTGCCGCCAACACCGATATCACCTGCAGGTACGTCGATATCCTGACCGATATGTCTGTAAAGCTCTGTCATAAATGCCTGACAGAATCTCATAATTTCTGCATCACTCTTACCTCTGGGGTCAAAGTCAGAACCACCCTTACCGCCGCCGATAGGAAGACCTGTAAGACTGTTTTTAAATGTCTGCTCAAAACCGAGGAACTTAATGATACCTGAGTATACAGACGGATGGAAACGCAAACCACCCTTGTAAGGACCGATTGCACTGTTAAACTGTACGCGGTAACCTCTGTTTACCTGAATTTTACCACTATCGTCAACCCATGATACTCTGAAAGTAATCATTCTCTCGGGCTCAACAATTCTTTCCATAAGTCCGAACTTTTCATACTCAGGATGACGCTCTACGATAGTTTCGAGGGACTCAAAAACCTCTTCAACTGTCTGGAGGAATTCAGGTTCATTCTTGTCTCTTGCCTGAACCTGCTCAAACACACGCTTGAGATACTCATTCTTAATTGCCATTTTAAAGACTCCTTCTTTTCCTGCAAATTGCAGTTTTATATAAATTTAATTTTTTTGCTTAATATATTCATCTATGGCAGCTGCGGCAGATTTGCCAGCTCCCATTGCAAGGATTACGGTTGCGGCACCTGTTACAACGTCACCGCCTGCCCATACACCCTGTTTGCTTGTTTTTCCTGTGTCATCAAGGGCAACTATACAACCCCATTTATTGGTTTCAAGGTCGGGAGTTGTGTCCTTGATGAGAGGGTTGGGGCTTTGACCGATTGATATTACAACAACCTCTGCATCAATCAAGAACTCACTGCCCTCTACGACCTTTGGACGTCTGCGGCCTGACTCGTCAGGCTCGCCAAGCTCCATACGCACGCACTCTACCTGTTTTGTCCATCCATCCTCTGTGCCGATTATTCTTGTAGGGTTGCAAAGGAGACAGAAGTTAATTCCCTCTTCCTTTGCGTGATGGATTTCCTCAAGTCTTGCAGGCATCTCCTCTTCGCTCCTTCTGTAAACAATGCTTACATTCTCCGCTCCGAGACGCTTTGCGCTTCTTGCCGCATCCATAGCAACGTTACCGCCGCCGACTATAACAACATTCTTACCCATATAGATAGGGGTATCAAACTCAGGGAAGCGATAAGCCTTCATAAGGTTTATACGGGTCAGAAACTCGTTTGCCGAGTACACACCGTTTAAGTCCTCACCCTCTATCTTCATAAAGCTTGGAAGACCTGCACCTGTGCCGACAAACACTGCATCAAAGCCTTCTTCTGTCAAAAGCTCATCAATTGACAACACCTTGCCGATAACCATATCGGTATGTATCTCTACGCCAAGCTTTTCAAGCTTTTCAATCTCCCTCTTTACTATATCCTTCGGAAGTCGGAATTCGGGAATTCCGTAAACCAAAACTCCGCCTGGGGTATGAAATGCCTCAAAAATCTCAACCTCATAGCCAAGCTTTGCAAGATCCCCTGCACAGGTAAGACCTGCAGGACCTGCACCTACAACAGCAACCTTTTTGCCGTTTGTCTCGGGCTTTTCTATTTTGTCATTTCCGTTTGCCATATACCAGTCTGCAACAAATCTTTCAAGTCTGCCGATGGCAACAGGCTCACCCTTGATACCTCTTACACAATACTTTTCGCACTGACTCTCCTGTGGGCAAACTCTTCCGCATACTGCAGGAAGCGAGCTTGTTTCCTGAATTTTGCGATAAGCTTCTTCAAACTTACCATCAGCCACAAGTGCAATAAACTCAGGAATTTTTACAAACACAGGACAACCGCCGATACAGGGCTTGTTTTTACATTGAAGACAACGCTGTGCCTCTTCTATTGCCATTTCCTCAGTATAACCTGTTGCAACCTCCAGAAAGTTTTTATTTCTCACATCCGGCGCCTGCTCAGGCATAGGAATTTTCTTCAGCGACATATTAGGCATTTCCCATTCCCTCCATTCTGCAATTATGCTTTTCTCTGGACATTCTCTCTTCCTTTGCAAACATCTTTGAACGACGGATAGCCTGATCAAAGTCTACAAGGTGTCCATCAAAGTCAGGGCCGTCAACGCAGGCAAACTTTGTTTCGCCGCCAACGGTTACACGGCAGCCGCCGCACATACCTGTGCCATCTATCATTACAGGGTTCATACTTACGATTGTCTTTATTCCATACTCACGTGTCAAATCGCAAACTGCTTTCATCATTACAAGCGGTCCAATTGCGACTACTACATCGTATTTCTCGCCATTCTTTATCAGCTCTTCAAGTTTAGCGGTAACAAAGCCCTTGTTTCCATTTGAGCCATCATCGGTCATGGTGTAAAGGTTTGTGCAGGCTTTTCTGCACTCATCCTCAATAATGATAAAATCCAGATTTCTGAAACCATTTATCATATCGACTTCAACTCCCATTGAGTGAAGCTTCTTAGCCTGAGGATACGCAATTGCAGTACCAAGACCTCCACCGATGATTGCAGCCTTTTTTACGCCCTCAAAATGAGAGGCTGTACCAAGGGGCCCAACAAAATCAAGAAGGGCATCGCCCACCTCAAGCTCGTTGAGTCTTTCAGTTGTAGCACCCACAACCTGAAATATAATTGTAACTGTTCCCTTTTCTCTGTCATAATCTGCAATAGTAAAGGGAACTCTCTCACCCTTTTCGTCAATTCTCAGGATAATAAACTGTCCCGGTTCTGCCTTCTTTGCTATATAAGGCGCATCAACCTCAATCAAAGAAACAGATGGATTAAGTATCTCTTTTCTAAGTATCTTAAACAATTTTATGCCCCTTCCTCTTTTTATTATATCATTATCATAACTTTAGATTTTTCGCCTATTCTCCCATTGTTCTACAACTAATTCATTTTATCACAAAAAAACAAAAAAGGCAAGGTTTTTTGCACATTTTAACCTCACCTTATGTGTATATTGATGCAATTTACACAAAATGTATAAAAAATTATTTATTTTATAAGTTCTGCAAGATAAAGCTCCACCGCCGCCCACGCAGATATTTTACCCTCCTTATACTCTGTATCATAATAAAGACCCTTGTCAATCATACGTTTTAAATATTTCTCGCCAAACCGGCGGCTCTCTTCTATGGTCTTGTTTACCGCGAATACAGGTTTCTTAAAATCAAAGTATGTCGATATCTCATTTGCAGAGAGACCGTCCTCTTTAAGCAGTTTGCACATCAGAAGCTCAGATAATCGTGACATCATAAGCCCCAGAACGTAAGACGGCTCCTCTCTTGCCACATCACGCAGGTACTTAAGCTGCTCAAACGCCTTTGTTCCTCTGCCTGATACCACATTGTCAAGCATATCGTAGACCCTGTACTCAACGGTTTTGTCAACTACTGCATCTATATCCTCTCTGGTAATTTTTGTTCTGCCGCTTGTGTAGTTTACAAGCTTTTCACATTCCATCGAAAGTTTGCCGAGAGACTGTCCGCAAAGGCTTATCATATAGCGAACATCCTTATCAAGAATAGTTTTTTCCTCTTTCTTCAAAAGCTCCGAAATCCATATCTCTATTTTGCCCTGCGGAATATACTCAAAGTTGACAATTCCGCCGTTTTCCTCTATAAATTCAATGTTTTTAAGCTTCTTCTTGTCAAAATTTCTCTCAGTAATCACAAGGCACGTATCAGCAGGGATATGCTCTGCCGCACCTTTAAGCAACTTAAAATCAGACAGGGCTGCGTTGTTTAAAACCCCTGTGTTTTTGACAACAATAAGTTTCATTTCAGACATCTGCGGAAACTGGTCTATCGCCGCAAGGATTTCAGCCACCGGAGCCTTGTCGCCCTCGAACTTAAAGAAGTTAAAAACCTCTGTTCCGGGCGTTACAATCTTCTTTGCAATTGCTTCAATCTTCTTTTCGAGAAGGTACTGCTCATCTCCGTAGAAAAAGTAAATTCCCGAAAGCCTTCCGTTTTTTATCAGTCCGTTAAGCTCCTCAACTCTCATCAATCCTCACTCCTTTCCCGACTTCCACTTATATTTTTTATATCCTTTTGTGTCATAATAACAGATATCGTTCCGTCATAATCCGTGCGCATCACAGGAATGTCAAGCTTGTCTATGGTTTTCATAGTCTGCTTTGACGGATGTCCGTAGCCGTTGTCCTCTCCCACGCTGATTATCGCCAGCATAGGGCTGACAGCTTTTAAAAATTCCTCCCCCGAGGATGTGTATGAGCCATGATGTCCCACTTTAAGGAAATCGGTATCAATGTCCTCGTCTCCGACAAGGGCAGTTTCCGCTCTCCTTGTGGCGTCGCCCGTGAACAAAATTGAGTTTTCTCCATAGTCCATACGGATTATAAGAGAATTGTCATTTTCATTTACCTCTTCGCCGTGGCCGTATCCCGACGACACAACCTTAAACCTGACGTTGTCAATATCTATAACATCATTATCCTTAAGTGTCACAATTTCTACTCCGCGTCTTAAGGCAAGACTTTGTATCTCACCATAATTATCAGATGACGGCGCCCTCTCTGACACATAAATCCTCTCTATGGGATAGTAATCCTCCATAAGCTCTTTGACACCCTCTGTATGGTCATCGTGGATATGGGATATAAATACCGCATCAAGCTCAAGGGCAGCCTGCTTTCTTAAAAAGGATTTAAGAACATACTTGCCCGAGCCGTCGTCTCCGCCGTCAATTAAAACAGCACTGCCTCTCTCGGTTTTAATAAAGCAGGAATCCCCTTGCCCAACATCGACAAAGCAAACCTCGGCAAAGCCGCAATTTATAAATGTAAGATACGAGGCATAAAGCGAAAGCACTATGGCAACTGTCCATAGTATCACAAGTGTGTTTCTTCTCTTTTTGCTCATATCTTACACCTCCTGTAATTTTGTTTTAGCTGAATAGATTTATCTCTGTTAAACCTATTATATCACAAAAGCAAAAAAATGACAATCCCGACAACAAAAAACAGACAAAACATCCGAAAAATAAAACATTTATAAAAAACCCCAAATTGTTCTTTACAAATCGGGCTATTTATTATATAATAAATAGGTATGTAAACTTATAGAAAATGGAGGTTTTTCTATGTATCGCAAAGTATCGACAGATCTTTCTTTTGTAGAGCAGGAGAAAAAGATTGTAGATTTCTGGAAAGAAAATGATATATTCAAAAAGAGTATAGAAAATCGTGAGGGTGGAGAGATATTTACCTTCTTTGATGGTCCCCCGACTGCCAATGGTAAGCCTCACATCGGTCACGTTTTAACCCGTGCGATAAAAGACTTGATTCCACGTTATCGCACAATGAGGGGCTATAAGGTTCTGCGTAAAGCAGGCTGGGACACACACGGTCTCCCTGTTGAGCTTGAGGTTGAAAAAGCCCTCGGCATCAGCGGTAAGCCCGAGATTGAAAAGTATGGTATCGAGGACTTTATCAAAAAGTGTAAGGACAGCGTATTTACCTACCAGAGCGAGTGGGAAGAAATGAGTGACCGTGTCGGCTTCTGGGCTGATATGGACGACCCATATGTTACCTATCACAACAACTATATTGAGTCTGTTTGGTGGGCGCTTCGCCAGATTTGGGATAAGGACCTTTTGTACAAGGGTCACAAGATTATGCCCTACTGTCCCCGTTGCGGCACCTCACTTTCGAGTCATGAGGTTGCACAGGGCTACAAGGATGTAAAGGAAAATTCACTTATTGCCAAGTTCCCTGTAAAGGGTGCAGAGAATGAGTTTATTCTTGCATGGACAACAACCCCATGGACACTTCCGTCAAATATTGCGCTTTGCGTAAACCCATTTGAGAAATATGTTAAGTTTACAGCGCAGGACGGCACGAAATACATTATGGCAGAGGCTCTTATCAAGTCAGTCTTTGGCGACGAAGAGGTCGAAATTACCGACACCTATGTCGGCGATGACTTAGTTGGTCTTGAGTATGTTCCTCTCTACAACTTTATCGAGCCTGACGGAAAGGCACATTATATCGTATCCGATACCTATGTTACTATGGATGATGGTACAGGTATCGTTCATATCGCACCTGCCTTTGGTGAGGATGACTCACGCGTGTGCAAGGACAAGGGTCTGCCCTTTATCAACCACGTTAACCTTCAGGGTAACTTTGTAGAGGCAACAGGCGAGTGGAGCGGTGTGTTCGTAAAGGATGCAGACAAGCTTGTTATTCGTGACCTTAAAGAGAGAAATCAGTGCTTATCGGTTATCCCCTTTGAGCACAGCTATCCTTTCTGCTGGAGATGTGATACTCCGCTTCTTTACTATGCTTGCGATACATGGTTTATCAAAATGACCGCAGTTCGTGACAGACTTCTTGCCAATAACGAAAAGGTTAACTGGCTTCCCGACAACATTAAACACGGACGTTTTGGGAACTTCCTTGAAAATATTATCGACTGGGGTCTCTCCCGTACACGTTACTGGGGCACACCTCTTCCTATCTGGGAATGTTCCTGTGGACACAGACACGTTGTAGGCTCTATTGCAGAGCTTAAGGAAATGGGCATTAACTGCCCCGATAATATTGAGCTTCACAAGCCATACGTTGACAACGTACTTTTAAAGTGCGAAAAGTGCGGCGGCGAGATGAAGCGTGTACCCGAGGTTATCGACTGCTGGTTTGACTCAGGTGCAATGCCTTTTGCACAGTGGCATTACCCATTTGAAAACAAAGACAAGTTTGACCAGAACTTTCCGGCTGACTTTATCAGCGAGGCAATCGACCAGACAAGAGGTTGGTTCTATACTCTTATGGCAATCTCTACTCTGATTTTTGATGAGGCACCCTATAAAAACGTTGTTGTTCTCGGCCATGTTCAGGACGACAAGGGTATAAAGATGAGCAAGCACAAGGGCAACGTTATTCTGCCTATGGATATACTCAATGACCAGGGTAGTGACGCAGTAAGATGGTACTTCTATTCAAACTCTGCGCCATGGCTTCCTAACCGCTTCTCTGCAAAGAATGTGTCTGAGTCACAGAGAAAGTTCCTCGGCACACTCTGGAACACCTATGCATTCTATGTGCTCTATGCAAACATAGACAAGTTTGATCCGACAAAGTACAGTCTTGACACAGAAAAGCTTACAGTTCTTGATAAGTGGATTTTATCAAAGCTCAACAATCTTATTAAAGTTGTGGATAACTACCTCGAAAACTACAAAATTACCGAGGCAACCCGTGCAATGACAGACTTTGTAGATGAGCTTAGTAACTGGTATGTTCGCCGCAGTCGTACAAGATTCTGGGCAAGCGAGCTTACAGATGATAAAATTTGTGCATATATGACACTTTACACCGTTCTGGTTGAGTTCTCAAAACTCTGTGCACCTTTTATCCCATTTATGACAGAAGAGATTTACAATAACCTTGTGGTCTCTGTTGACAAGAATGCTCCTCAGAGCGTTCATATGTGCGACTTCCCCAAATACAATGAGGAGCTCAACTTCCCTGAAATCGAGACCGATATGGATGCAATCGCAAAGATTGTAAACCTTGGCCGCGCCGCAAGAAACGAGGCAAACATTAAGAACAGACAGCCACTTTCTAAGGTATTTGTTCAGGCAGAGGCAGAAATCAACAGGGATTATGCGGACATTATTCTTGAAGAGCTTAACATCAAGGATGTTGAATTTACAAAGGATGCATCCTCCTTTATCAGTTATAGCTTCAAACCCCAGATGCGTACAATGGGACCAAAGTATGGTAAGCTTATGCGCCCCATCTTTGATGCAATTGGCACAATGGATTCAGTCGAGGTTATGGCAACTCTCAATAGCGGAGAGGCACTTAAGCTCACTGTTGAGGGTACAGATGTAGAAATCTTTAAAGAAGATGTTCTTGTAGATACTCAGCAGAAAGACGGTTTTGTAGCCGCAGCAGACAACGGCTTTACCGTTGTTCTTGACACAAACCTCACAGACGCACTTGTCGAAGAAGGCTTTGTCCGCGAGATTATAAGCAAGATTCAGACAATGCG
>JAZNCD010000075.1:0-4201 GCA_045587365.1 Clostridia bacterium | reverse complement strand
CTCCGCCGGTTGTAGTTCCCGATGACGGTGTTGTGCCCGTGTTGCCTGATGCGCTTGACGATTCTTCGCCCTCTGCACCCTCTTCTTCTGTGCCTTCCTCGCCTTCTTTTTCCTCTTCCTCATCTTCTTTTGGATGGTCAGAGCTGCAATATCTTGGCACATTATCGCTCTGGAAATAATATGTCTCTGCCTCGCATTTCTCTGCCGCACGAAGTCCTGTATATGTGCAGTAGCTTACACTTACAACACCGTTTGGCACAGACATTCTTCTGCTTGTGTCATCCAATGTCTTATGAATACTGTTCATAATATTTCTGAAGACAGGAATACACGGATTTCCTGATGAGTAAATTTCTTTTGGAATATCGTATCCATACCATATTGCCGCTGCATAATAAGGAGTATAACCCACAAACCAACGGTCGTTATTATCCGATGTTGTTCCGGTCTTTCCGGCAGTATAGCTAACACCCGAAACAGCCGCACCGCCGCCTGTTCCCGAATATACAACTTCTTTAAGCATCTGCGTCATTATAAATGCAGTGGATGGCTTCATAGCAACCTTGCCTGATGTATCATTGACAAGCAACACATTACCCTCGCTGTCTCTTACCTCGGTGTAGGTATGTGGTTTATAGTAAATTCCACCATTTGCAAAGGTACTGTATGCCGCCGCCATCTCAACAGTGGTCATTCCGTCGGTCAAGCCGCCGAGAGCAAGCTGAGAAAGTCCAATATCGCTGTAAATTTTACCATTTACGTCGCGGCTTTTTACAAGGGTGGTAAAGCCAAGCTTTTCGGTAAGAAAATCAAAGCTTTTCTGCGCACCCATTTCGTCTATTATTTCGACAGGAATTGTATTGAGTGATGAGCGGACCGCCCGTCTTACATCCACATTTCCTCTGTATGCATAGTCATAATTTCTCGGTGTCCAACCGTTATAGGTCCTTGCCCTATCCTCATAAACTGACCCGGGATTGATTATATTATACTCAATAGCCGGAGCATAGGCCGCAAGTGGCTTAATTGTAGAGCCCGGCTGTCTGGGACTTGAAGATGCGCGATTGAGGGTAAGGCTTGCATTTTTCTCACCTATTCCCCCTGCTATACCCACAATCTGACCTGTTTGCACGTCAATTACAGTAATTGCCGACTGCACCCCTGCCCCGGGGAAGTTGTTCACATTACTGTAATAATCCTCAACTATCTTCTGTATTTCAGGGTTGTAGGTCGTGTATATCTTAAGGCCACCCGAATACACCATTTTTGATGCAAGGGTCTGAGAATAGCCCTGTGCCTGCAGGCCGTTTTGCACATCAGTGACTATCTGGTCAACAAAATATGAATTGGTTTTACCGTTGCCTGCATCTGCTTCATCAGCACCTGAAATATCAAGCTCTTCTGCAATTGCCGCATCATATTCGCTTTGAGTAATATACTCAAGCTCAAGCATTTTGCCAAGAACAAGCTCCTGTCTCCATTTGTTGTTCTCGGGATTGCTGATGGGGTCATAGGACGCAGGATTTTGAGTAATACCTGCAATTGATGCACACTCTGCAAGGCTAAGCTCCGATGCATCTTTGCCAAAGTATATTCTTGCCGCCGTCTGTACACCGTTGCATCCTCTGGATAAGTATATGCAGTTTAAGTAAAGCTCGAGTATCTGAGTTTTATCAAGCTCTTTCTCAAGTGCAACCGCACGGGAAATTTCCCTTATTTTTCTCGTAGGCGTCTGGTCGTTTTCCCCCGTTACATTCTTAATAAGCTGCTGAGTAATGGTGCTTCCGCCAAGGCTTACGCCGCTTCTGCCTATCAGCTTATTTCCAACATAGGTAAGGGTTGCCTTTGTTGTTCTGAGAAAGTCAAATCCACTGTGCTCCATAAATCTTTCATCCTCAATTGCAATAAAAGCATTCTGGAGGTGAACAGGTATTTTCTCTATATCAACCCAGACACGATTTTCGCCTGAATTTATTCTTTGAAGCTCTCTTTCTTCTCCGGTCTCCGGATCCCTGTACATTATAACCGAATTACGGTTCAGGGTAAGGGTCTCAACATCAAGCTCGTCAAGGCTTCCCCAAAGGCCAAATATTGCACCTGCAAGTATAATTGCCGAAACCAAAAGAAAGCCGGCTATTGTTATTAAAAATATTTTAAAGAACTTGCCTACGTAGTGTTTCATACAAAGACTCCTTTATCTTTTTCAACATATAACTTAAGTCCAAAAGGACATATGGCACATACTTATGCTTCATTATATTATAGTCTAAAAAAATGCGTATGAAAAGACCAATAACTGTTAATAATACATTAAATTAGTGTTACAAACATCAACTACATACAATATATAGGGGGTTTTTATGTGATAAATCGTTTTTTTAAGAGTATTATGGTCGGTTTTTGTGTTTTTATCACCACGGCAGCAATTGCTTATATTGCATGTCTGTGTATATGGAATTTCTCTGTAAAAGAAGCCGCAGAGACACTCTCGCGCACAGAGCCCGCCGTTGCTGCCGAGGCAACTGTCGCACTTAACCCGGGCGATGTAATTGCAGCAGATTACTATATTGCAAGATACGACGGCCACACCTTATCAATATACGCCTGCTCCGGAGAGAGGGAAGAGTTTTTATATACTCTTGATGCACGTATTGAGGATATTTCCATCCAGGAGCTTGAAGAGCTTAAACGGGGCATAGTTCTTTCAGACAAGTATGCTCTTGCATCTTTTGAAGAAGACTTTACAAGCTGATATCATCATAAAATTTAAGTTTTATAAAATAGTCAAAAAACATATAAAAAGTCCTTGACAAAAGCATAGGATTATGTTATTATAATATAGCTTTGTAGGTGGCACTGCCTAAGTGAAGCCTGCGCCGGAGTGGCGGAACTGGCAGACGCCCAGGACTTAAAATCCTGTGGGATTTTTTCCCGTACCGGTTCGATCCCGGTCTCCGGCACCAAAGTTTATTGTAAACAATTTGTTTAAAAAAGCATTTTGGCGCAACCTGTCACATATATTTGGAAATATACGCAGTGCATAGTACACCCATTTGTTTTGAAAATATTCATCGCAGGGTAGAGCACACCCCATTTGTTTTGAAAAAACAAATAAAAAAAACATTATATATCGCAGGGTAGAGCAGTTTGGTAGCTCGTCGCGCTCATAACCCGGAGGTCGGGGGTTCAAATCCCTCCCCTGCACCCAGGAAAAAAGACAGTAATCGACAGATTGCTGTCTTTTTTTCAGCTAAATTCGCCTGACGACGAGCTAAATGTGCCAAGGCACGCTAAATTACTTCGTAGCTAAATTGACTTATCGTCAGCTATAAGGCGAATTTAATTTAGCTACTCCGAAGGAGTTATTTAGCTATTGCGAAGCAATAATTTCGCTTTGCACGAAAGTGCAAAATTTAGCTGAAAGTTTACTGCATCTATTATGTAGTCGAAAGCCAGAAATGGAAAACACTCGTCGCAAGAGAACTTTTTTTATTCATATAGGTTAAATATCTTTATATGCTTTTGAGTTCTTGCATACTCCAGGGTTTTTACTGCCCCACCAAAGGTTTTTCTTACATAACATATCAAAAACCTTGAGTTTTTAACCATATACTGATTACACTTTAATATTCTAAATCGTATTGGTGTGTTTACAGGTATATCCGCCATTATTATTTCGTTATATCTTTCATAATACAAAAATTTTTTCTGATTCATTTTTTCTGTCACATATGGAATCACAAGATTTAATATAATATGCGGATATTAGCAGAACTTATATGCAAAAGATTGAAACCGCTGCTTGTTCCTGCACCCTCGACACCTTAATTGACATAGCAGATGCACTTAACATTCCGCTAAAGAAATTATTTGAATTCAGAGATTGAGACACTCCCTCAGCCTCGCAAGCTCGACAGCTCCCTTATGCTCTAGGGAGCCTTTTTGTTGCAAGGCTATTGCTACATTGCAGTGGGGCTTGGCCACTGTATGGGCACCGGGCAATTATTCAAGGCAATAGCCTTGCATATGTTTGCACGAGGAAGCCTTTCTTACCCAAAAATGTAGGTTTACAATAGATATGTTACACTTTTAAAAAATAAATAGCGAATAGAAACTTTTTGTGTTAAAGTTTAAGTACCACCAAAAACCACACAGAAAGGAAATCTATTCGCTATGAATACAATAACACAAACTATGAAGT
>JAZNCD010000074.1:0-25461 GCA_045587365.1 Clostridia bacterium | reverse complement strand
TATGCCCTGCTCTGCAAGGATTTTTCTTGCCTCTAATGCCTCGGGCACCATAAGGCCTGTACCAATCAGGGTTACATCTGTACCCTCTGCAAGCTCTACGCCCTTGCCGATTTCGAACTTATAATCATCACCAAAAATTGTAGGTACTGCAAGTCTGCCAAAACGGAGATACACAGGACCATCATAGTCAATCGCCGCTTTAACTGCGAGTCTTGACTCAGCTGCATCGGCAGGGTTTAAAATTACCATACCGGGGATGGTTCTCATAAGGCCAAGGTCCTCAAGACACTGGTGAGTTGCACCGTCCTCGCCGACAGAGATGCCTGCGTGGGTTGCACCAATTTTTACATTAAGGTGCGGATAGCCGATTGAGTTTCTTATCTGCTCAAAAGCTCTGCCGGCTGCAAACATTGCAAAAGAACTTGCAAAAACAATCTTACCGCAGGATGCAAGCCCTGCTGCCGTTGCCATCATATTTCCCTCTGCAATACCCATATTGATAAAGCGGTCAGGATATGTAGACTTAAATCCGTCTGTCTTTGTTGACTTTGAAAGGTCGGCATCAAGCACAACAATTCTCTCATCATTACCAAACTCAACAAGTGCCTTGCCATACGCCTCTCTTGTCGCTACTTTGCTTCCTATTTCGTATACCATTATGCCTCACCTCCAATTTCTTTTATATACGCATCAAGCTCTGCTATTGCGGCCTCGTACTGCTCCTGATTTGGAGCCGCTCCGTGCCATCCTGCTTTGTTCTCCATAAAGGATACACCCTTACCCTTTGTGCTCTTTGCAAGAACCAAAGTAGGCTTGCCCTTGGTTGCCTTTGCCTTTGCGATTGCATCCTCTATCTGCTCATAATCGTGGGCATCAATAGTGATTACATTCCATCCAAAAGCCTCGAACTTCTTGTCAAATGGTGTTGGATTCATAACCTTTGTGATGTCACCGTCTATCTGCAATCCGTTAAAGTCAAGAAAAGCAGTAAGGTTGTCAAGCCCATAATGAGCAGCAAACATAGCAGCCTCCCATACCTGACCTTCCTCGCACTCGCCATCGCCAAGCGCCGCATATACACGATATTCCTTGCCGTCAAGTTTTGCTGCCTTTGCCATTCCGCAGGCTGCACTTATACCCTGACCAAGCGACCCTGTTGACATATCAACTCCCGGGACACCCTTCATCTCAGGGTGTCCCTGAAGGTAGCTTTCTGCATTTCTGAAGGTCTTAATATCCTCTTTTGGAATAAAGCCTCTCTCTGCAAGAATACCATAGAGTGCGGGTGAACAATGCCCCTTTGAAAGAACAAATCTGTCGCGGTCTGCCCACCTGGGGTCAGATGGGTTAATATTCATCTCTTCCATATAGAGATATGTAAGGATGTCCGCAATTGAAAGGGAGCCGCCCGGATGGCCGGCGTTTGCACTGTAAACTGCTTCAAGTGCCATTTTTCTGACATTTGCCGCATGCAGCTGCAGTTCTTTGATTTTTTCTGAATTCATTTTTCTCTCCTCCGTATTTTATATGTTTTTGGCGCAAATGCGCCTGATTTTATACTCTGTTATACCTGTCAAATCCGTTTCCCATAACTTCTCTTGCCTCTGAAATTATGACAAAAGCATCAGGGTCTGTGTTATAGACAAGCTTTTTAAGACGTATCAGTTCACTCTTGCGTATCACACACATCAGTGTCCTTCTCTCTCTGCCTGTGTACATAGATATAGAACTGAGCCCCGTGACTCCTCTGTTCATTTCGTCATATATTTTCTGTGTTACTTCTCTCTCTTTGTCCGAGATTATATACACAAGTCGGGCCGTCTTTGCTCCTTCGAGTATCGAGTCGGTTACATATCCGCTAATAAACAGTGCCACTGACGAATAAAGCACCGTGTCCCATCCGCTAAGCAGTGCACCCGCAATAAGAATTATAAATCCGTCAATGGCCATAAACAGTCTGCCAACTGACAGGGACGGGAAAAACTTACGCAGGACAAGTACGATTATGTCTGCACCGCCCGTAGTACCCCCTGACCTGAGGGCAAGGGCGATTCCACTTCCGAGTATTGCACCGCCAAACACACAGGCAAGCAATACATCGTTGCCCGGCATGGTAAAGCTTGAAAAAACCTCGGTAAACACAGACAATGCAATAGTGCCGTAAATCGAGCGGAAAAGAAAGCTCTTATCAAAGTACATCAGTCCAAGCAGAAATATAGGCACGTTTATAAGCATCAAAAGCGTACTGACGTTTATGCCAATCAAGTAATGAAGAACTGTTGCAAGACCGCTCACCCCACCGGGCGCAATTTTGAACGGCACAAGAAATATGGAGAGTGCACACCCCATAAGCGCCGCACCTATGGTTAGCTGAAAAATATCTGATACTAATCCTGATTTGTTTCTTAACTTATCTCTGTACATACTCATCCTCCAAGACTTAATATGTACAGATATTTTTATTTATATTGCAAATCACCTTTATCATCGGGAGGAGCAAACCCCTGCCCTACAATATTGCGCACATTTACATATTTGCAGGGGCGGATATTATCCGCCCGAAGATTGCCTTCATTCAAACAGATATTGCATCAGTTCCGAAATTCTTAAAACCTCGCCTTTTATATACAAATACCCAAGCAACGCCTCAACACCTGTGGCAACCTTATAGTCAATCACATCTGCGTTCTTTGGCGGATGTGATTTCGCATTACGCCCACGGCGAAATGCTGCATCTTCTTCCTCGGCGAGAATATCCTTTATCCTGTAATAAAACTCTGCCTGAGCTTTGGCACAGACAAACTTTGTTGCTTCCCTGTGAAGGTCGTTGACCTTATGATTTTTGTCCTTTGTCAGGTGGCTTCTTACATACATTTCGTATACGCAATCACCAAGATATGCAAGGGTCAGGGCAGAATACAAATTTGTATTGCCCTCTGTCTCGCCTGATTGTCTCATTGTTTCTTCGATTATTTTAGTATTATCCATAGTTAAAGTTTTATACCCTTGTCAGTTGTTGTCCCTGTGGGGTATCCTTTACAACAAAGCCCAGCTCCTTGAGTTTATCGCGGAGCTCATCTGACTTTGCCCAATCCTTCTGCGCACGTGCCTCTGCTCTCTCTCTGAGTATGGTTTCAATCTCGGCAGGCACGCCCTCGTCACCCTTACCAAGAAGGCCAAGAACGGCACCTAAATCTCTTATTTCCTTTGCACAGGTTTCGCAAAGAGCCTTTGGCGGATTTTGAGTTATCACTTTGTTTACATCGGCAACAAGTTCAAATATTGCAGAAATCGCATCGGCGGTGTTGATGTCATCATCCATTGCATCTATAAATCTTTGCTTGTGGTTGTCAATTCCGCTAAGCACCGCCTTTTCTTCGTCATTTAAATCTCTGTTGTTGTTAGCCTTTGCAAGAAAATCAAGAGTCTCAAGACAGGTGTAAATTCTGCCAAGAGCAGACTTTGATGCCTCCATCAAATCCTGACTGAAGTTAATAGGACTACGATAGTGGGCAGAGAGCATAAAGAAGCGGATAACCTCATAGTCATACTCCTTTGCCACGTCTCTTACAGTAAAGAAGTTGCCGAGAGACTTTGACATCTTCTGATTATTTACATTTATATATCCGTTGTGAAGCCAGTAGTTTGCAAACTGACAACAGTTTGCCGCCTCACTCTGGGCAATCTCGTTCTCGTGATGGGGGAAGACAAGGTCCTGACCGCCACTGTGAATATCAATTGTCTTGCCAAGGTATTTGTTTGCCATGGCACTACACTCTATATGCCAGCCCGGTCTTCCAAGGCCCCAGGGGCTCTCCCACGCAGGCTCGCCCTCTTTTTGCTTCTTCCACAGAGCAAAATCAAGCGGGTCTTCCTTATCCTCGTTTACATCAATACGGGCACCGCTCTCTAAATCCTCAAGGGGCTGATGAGAAAGCTTGCCATATTCGTTAAACTTCTTTGTGCGGTAATAAACGTCGCCGTCTACATTGTATGCAAAGCCTTTTTCTTCAAGGTCTTTTACTATGTCGATTATAGCATCAATATTCTCTGTCGCACGTGGATGAACAGATGCCTCTTTTATACCAAGGCCTTTTGAATCTTTAAAATATTCATCTATATACTGCTGGGCAAGTTCTTTTACGGTTATGCCAAGCTCGTTTGCCTTGTTTATCATCTTATCGTCTATATCTGTAAAATTCTGCACAAATGTAACCTTGTTACCCTTATACTCTAAGTATCTTCTGAGAGTATCAAATATAATAAAGGGGCGTGCGTTTCCTATGTGAAAATAGTTATATACTGTCGGTCCGCAGGAATACATCTTTACCTCGCCCGGAGTAATCGGAACAAACTCCTCTTTTTTGCGGGTGAGTGTGTTATATAAATAAAGTTTTGTATCAACCATTTTCTTTCTCCTCCAATTTTTCTTTTAATCTGCCAAGCTCCGCCCTCAGACTGCAAAGCTCCATTGAAATCGGGTCGGGAATGTGTATCTGGTCGAGGTCGGCGCTGGGTCTGATGGCAGATGCCGGAGCAACCCTTTTATTGCCAAGCTTGACAATATGGGCAGGCACGCCCACACAGGTACTGTTGGGAGGTATCTCGCTAAGCACCACCGCATTTGCGGCAATCTTACTGTTGTCACCGACAGTAAAGGGACCAAGCACCTTTGCACCACTGCCGATTGTCACATTCTTGCCGATGGTTGGGTGACGCTTGCCCTTGTCCTTACCCGTACCACCAAGAGTAACCCCCTGATATATGGTACAGTAGTCACCAACAATAGCGGTTTCGCCTATCACCACACCCATCCCGTGGTCTATAAACACACCTTTGCCGATTTGGGCGGCAGGATGAATTTCTATACCTGTTCTGCGTCTCGTTCGCTTGGAAACCCAATCTGCAATAAAATGAAATCCCTTTGAATCAAGAGCATGGGCAAATCTATAATTTATCATTGCGCGTACCCCCGGATACAGAAAATAAACCTGCATTCTTGATCTTGCAGCAGGGTCACGCTCAAGCACCATATCAATTTCTTCTTTTATCAGTTTAAAAAAGCCCATAATCATTCCCCTTTGGCGATTATTCTTATTATAACCTATTTTCGCCATTTAGTAAAGAGTTTATTTGAGATTTTATTGCCATATTTTCTTAAAATTATTATATTAAGCATATTCCGATTACACGGCTGTTACTACCTGTCTGACAATCTCTCATCGGATTACCACTTCATTCCCAATAATTTTCTTGCGAAATTTATAAGTATGTGGTATACTTTATGCATACGTATTAATGTATTTAATATTTTGTAAGAGGTGAAGGAATTGAAGAAATTCTTTGTTTTTATAATCTGCTTAATTATAGCGGCAATGGTCTACTCCTGTGCCAGAAAGAACGACATAGATTTCCCAGGAGTTCGGCTGCATGACATTCCGGCTTCGACGGCATCCTCTGATGACGAAAATGATGATGCAGATGCAACCGAGGATGACGAACTTTCAGAAAACAACCCCGACCGCACCGAGGAATCCGATCGTGCCGAAATTAAAAGCAACCTCCGTGATGCGAGAGATCTTATAGAAGCAGGTGCCACAGAAGATGCAGCAATGATTATCAAAAGCTTACAGACCCGCGACCTGACAGAAGCCGAGAAAAAAGAGCTTAAAGAATTGCAAAAAAAGATGATAACAATATCTGACTAATTTAAGACACGGAGGCATGTTTTATGCAAAGCTTACTAAAGACCAACGAAAAATCCTTCAAGGTCACTCCCGTCCGAATGGTTCAATGGGCTGTTGATAATATGGTATCCCGCACAAGCGTACCTCTACAAAGCCTTATGTATGCCAAGAATCTACTTCCCGAGCAGCTTGATTCTTTGTATGTGGTGCATCTTAATCATATGAACACATATTCAAAAGTCCGCAACATTGCCGAGCTTTACAGCGAGGACGATGATGTGTCAAGCTTAAAATACGCCTCATATAACCTTGCTCATTTTTTAGATTCTGTCACAAAGCACATCATCAAGCTTACGGGAGAACATGGTGTAGACATTGTGTCCTGTTGCGACAGCCGCATTAAAAGTGCAACATTTGACTTAAGACGGACAAGCCTGATTTTATATAACCTGATTTCAAACTCGATTATGCATAACAGAGTTAAAAACAAGCTTATTACCATAAGCGCTTTTATCCGCGATGACAACCTTGTTATTTCGGTTAAGGATAACGGCCGCAGCATTTCTGCAGAAAAACGCAAAAACCTGTTTTCTGCATTTGAAAACAAACCCTCTCTAAAAGCAACTGATTTGTCAGAAGTTGGTCTGTCTATCGGCGGACTTGGCCTTTCGGTGTGCCGCAAAGCAGCCAGAGAGATGTGCGGTGATGTTGTATACATCCCGTCAAAGGAGAGAGGCAACGAGTTTGAATTAATAATTCCTCAAACAGGACGCGCGGACGCCTTTGGCGAAACAATTCTGGCAGAGCCGGATCTTGACGAACTAACCCTTTGTCTCTCCGGCGCAATTTTAAGTCTGCTATACAAAGAAACCCAGAGCTGACACCCTGTCCCGTCTTGACATTTCATGTGTAATAATATATAATTATAGACTAAGCTATTGTATGAACATCGTACAGAAGAAAGGAAGCTTTAAATTATGAAAGTTTTATTAAACGACGGCAGCATACAGGAAATTGAAGAAGACGTTTCTGCCGTAAGACATACTTGTTCGCACGTTTTGGCACAGGCAGTAAAACGCCTCTATCCCGAAGCAAAGCTTGCAATAGGTCCGTCCATCAACAACGGATTTTATTATGACTTTGATAGAGATGGTGGTTTTACCCCTGACGACCTCGTTGCTCTTGAGGCTGAGATGAAGAAGATTATAAAAGAAAATCTTCGCCTTACCACCTACACAAAGCCAAGAGCAGAGGCAATTGAATTTATGAAAGAAAAGGGCGAGCCATATAAGGTGGAGCTTATCGAAGATTTGCCCGAGGATTCTGAAATCAGTTTTTATGAACAAGGCGAGTTTGTTGACCTCTGTGCAGGTCCTCACATCTGCTACACAAAGGGCATAAAAGCTTTTAAACTGACTTCAATTGCGGGTGCATATTGGAGAGGCAACGAGAAGAACAAGATGCTGACCCGTATCTACGGCACAGCCTTTTTAAGCAAGGAAGAGCTCGAAGAATACCTCAATATGCTTGAAGAGGCAAAGAAGAGAGACCACAGACGTCTCGGCAAGGAGCTTGGCCTTTTTACCATGATGGACGAGGGTCCGGGTTTCCCGTTCTTCCTGCCAAACGGAATGGTGCTTAAAAACACCCTTATTGATTACTGGAGACAAATTCACACAAGAGAAGACTATGTTGAGATTTCTTCTCCGATGATGCTTAACCGTCAGCTTTGGGAAACATCGGGGCACTGGTTCCACTACAAAGAGAATATGTACACCACAACTATTGACGAGACAGACTTTGCAGTAAAACCAATGAACTGCCCCGGCGGACTTCTGGTTTACAAGTCAGAGCCACACTCATATCGTGACCTGCCCCTTAGAATGGGTGAGCTTGGCCTTGTACACAGACACGAAAAATCAGGTCAGCTCCATGGCCTTATGCGTGTTCGTTGCTTCACACAGGATGATGCCCACATCTTTATGACAAGAGAGCAGATTACAAGCGAGATTAAAGGCGTAATCAGAATTATTGATGAAGTTTACAAGCTCTTTGGCTTTAGCTATCATGTTGAGCTCTCTACCCGCCCCGAAGACAGTATGGGTAGCGACGAGGATTGGGAGACTGCAACAAACGGTCTTCGTGCCGCTCTTGACGACCTTGGTCTTGACTATGTGGTAAATGAGGGCGACGGCGCATTCTACGGCCCGAAGATTGACTTCCACCTCGAAGATTCAATCGGCAGAACATGGCAGTGCGGTACAATTCAGCTTGACTTCCAGTTGCCGCTGAGATTTGACGCAGAGTACACAGGGGAGGACGGCGAAAAGCACCGCCCCATAATGATACACAGAGTTGTATTTGGCTCAATCGAGAGATTTATTGGAATCCTTATCGAGCACTTTGCAGGTAAGTTCCCAACTTGGCTCTCACCTGTACAGGTAAAGGTTCTTCCTGTTTCTGAGAAGTCCCACGCATACTCAGCAGAGGTTTACGAAAAGCTCAAAGCCGCAGGCATAAGAGTTGACATCGACCGCAGAGACGAGAAAATCGGCTACAAGATAAGAGAGGCACAGCTTAAAAAAATTCCTTATATGCTTATTCTCGGTGAGAACGAGAGTGCAGAGGGAACAATTTCTGTAAGAAGCCGCGACAAGGGCGACCTTGGCTCCGGTAACCTTGATGAATTTATCAAGAACATCAAAAACGAAATTGAAACAAAAGGACAGTAAGATAAAAGGCTGAACGAGATACTCGTTCAGCCTTTTTGATGGAATAGTTGAAATTTGATAAACCAAAAAACATTGATATATTTACAATGCATCTCCTCGGTCAACCACAATTCTGTAGCCTGCGGATTCTACTTTTTTCTTTAGTGCCGCAAGGCTCTCTGCCGCCTCTTCGCCCGTTGAAACCTTATTATCATACAAATCATAAAGAGCACGTAAATTCTGTGGTGAAAGGTTTGGCATTACTACATTTGCACCCGACTTCAGCCCCATTTCGCGTCCGTTTGGATTTATTGTACCAAGGGCGGTGGTTGATGGAAGCAACGCCTTTGGAAACATAAGCCGAAGGATTGCCACCATTTTAAGTGTAAGCTCAAAGCTGCCCGAATTAAACCCTGCAAAAGGCGTTTCTTTGTGGGTTATATATGGACCAATCCCTATCATATGGGGCTTTAGTTCTTGCAAAAACCTTAAATCCTCTACAAGATTTTCAGAGGTCTGATATGGCGACCCTACCATAAATCCACTACCCGTCTGATAGCCTATTTCTTTTAAATCAAAAAGACACTTCTTCCTCTCATTAAGGGTCAATCCCTTTGGATGAAGCTTTTGATAATGGTCTCTATTTGCAGTTTCGTGGCGAAGTAAATATCTGTCCGCCCCTGCATCATATAATTTTTTGTAACTCTCATAGCTTCTCTCTCCAAGAGAGAGGGTAATCGCACAGTCGGAATATTTTTCTTTAATCTTTGAGATTATCCCACACATAACCTCATCTGTGTAATAATTATCCTCTCCGCCCTGCATAACAAAGGTCCGAAATCCAAGGTCGTATCCCACCTTGCAACAGGCAAGAATGTCCTCTTCCTTTAATCTGTACCGAACTGCATTTTTATTAGAGCACCTGATGCCACAATAAAAGCAATCGTTTTTACAGTAGTTTGAGATTTCTATAAGCCCTCTTATATATACACTGTCCCCATAATACCTGCGACGGACTTTGTTGGCTTCACTCCTTAGATATTCATCCTCCGAGGCATCAGTTATAAGCTTTAAAAATTCTGCATCGGTTAAGTCGTTTGTATCTCTAAGCTTATCTATCAGTTGTCTCATATTATCACCTTTCAAGAAAAGGGCAAGTCTTACGACTTGCCCTTTTGTTTACAATAACTTCTTATTTGTTCTTGCGTAAGAATACAGGCACGTCTATGCCGTCATCCTCTCCAACCTTGCTAAAAAGGCTTGCGCTTGATGAAACTGTCTCAACAGGACGAGCGGTTGCACCCTCGCTCGCCGCAGCAGCCGCCTTGCCGTTGCCAAATCTTGAGAGAAAACTGTCAAAAGATGTGGCATCATCATTACCTGTCGGAACATTTCCCTTAAAGCCTGTCGCGATAACTGTAATCTGAATCTCATCTCCAAGTGATTCATCAACGATAGCACCGATGATGATGTTTGCGTCTGCATCTGCCGCCTCTTCAACAAGCTCTGCAGCTGTTTTTACCTCTAGGATACCAAGGTCGCTGCCACCTGTTACGTTGAGAATAACACCCTTTGCACCCTCAATTGTTGTTTCAAGCAAAGGACTATGTATAGCCTTCTTTGCTGCTTCCTCCGCACGAGCCTCACCGCTTGCACGGCCAATACCCATATGTGCAAAGCCTGTGTCCTTCATAATTGTTTTGATGTCTGCAAAGTCAAGGCTGATAAGACCGGGACGTGAAATCAGGTCAGAAATACCCTGAACACCCTGTCTTAATATATCATCCGCCATACGGAATGATTCCATAAGAGGAGTTCTGTTCTCAGCAACCTCTAAGAGCTTATCATTGGGGATAACAACCAAGGTGTCAACTGCACCCATAAGATTCTTGATACCCTCTTCACTGTTCTGCTGACGGACTTTACCCTCAAACCAGAAAGGCTTTGTAACGATACCAACTGTCAAAACACCCATCTCTTTTGCAACCTCTGCAACGATAGGAGCTGCACCTGTACCTGTACCACCGCCCATACCGGCAGTTACAAATACCATATCTGCACCCTTTACTGCCTGAGCAATCTCGTCACGGCTCTCTTCTGCCGCCTTTTTACCGATTTCGGGCTGAGCACCTGCGCCAAGACCTTTTGTAATCTTTTCGCCAATCTGTATCTTCTGTGATGCAGCAGACAAAGCAAGGTCCTGCTTGTCTGTGTTTACTGCGATAAATTCTACGCACTTAACGTCCGCCTCAATCATTCTGTTTACGGCGTTATTACCGCCGCCACCTACACCAATAACCTTAATCTGTGCAGGGTTAGTGTTTTCTGTATCAAACTGGAACACCTTTTTATCCTCCTAACTATGATATATGCGGACTCTCGTATGCGACAAAAGAAACAACTTGTCCAAATTGAAGCCGTCATATAATTTTCAACTAAATCAGTACAGTTTCGACCCACCTGCGGTCGAAGCTCATTAGATTATATCACATTATATTATATCATATATTTTTAATTTGTAAAGACACTTTTGCAAAATTTTTAAAATAATATTACGTTTATATTACAAGGTTACATTCGCAGTACTTCTGCCTGTATCTTCCTCTTTTTCTTCTGCTTCCTCATTTTCGTCATCAGTTTCCTCGTCGTCACTTTCGGTCTCTTCCGGCTCTTTGACAGTTCTTGCCTTTCCGTCTTCTGGAGACCTTACATAAATATCATCACTGCGATAATCCATTATAGCCCTTTCATATGCCGAAATCTTAGTATTTATTACCTCCGAGAGGAACTTTGTACGATATCCGATGTTATCAATTGTACCAAGCTGAACCTCAAGGCGGTTTTCTATATATATTTTGACATCAGCCATACTATTTATGTCTATATATGTCGCCCTGTTTAAAAGCTCTGCATTACTGAGAGCGTTACAGATTTTAAGAAGCTCTTCAAACTTTTCATCGTCTGTGCTTTTGGCTTCTTTTCCCTCGCGCATATTTTCAAGCTCAATTCCGCTTATTAACGGAATCGAATACATTTTCGGTGACGACTCACTTGTATCGGTATCTTCTGTGGTTTCAAGAGATTCCTTATCCTCATCTGCCTCTTCTTCACCTTTTTCTTCCTGTCCTGCATTACCCTCAATTTGCATATATGACGGTGGAGTATTAGCCTTAAAAATGGCGGCTACCCTTGCATCGTTTATTGCCTCCAGCACGATACCTTCTTTATCTATTACTGCACACTCTCCGCCTTTCATCACATAAGCTGCAGGTGTGCGCTCTGTAACAACAATGCATATCTTGTCCGGAAACACCCTTTTTACGGTTACTTCCTCAACAATGGGCATTTTTCTGATTTCTCTTTCAGCTCTGCCCACATTTGCAAGAAGGATGTTTCCGCCTATCTCTATGCGGGACGCCATAATTATATCTGTCTGATTTGTGTTGTTGCAACCCTCACAGTACACGTCATTGACATTGAGTGCAGGTATCATTAAAATTCCGGAGGCTATAACTATAAACACCAGAACGGTTATTAAAATTCCAAGTCTCAGTGTCGACGGCATTCTCTCTCTTTGGCGCCGACGCACTCTTCTTTTGTGCTTTGCCATAATTTTTCTCCTTTTATATATAAGGTGTTGCAACACGGCAACACCCCTGTTTTTAAATTCTGTAAATCTCTGCTCCGAGGCGCCTGAAGCCCTCCTCTATTTTCTCATATCCTCTGTCAATATATTCAACTCCCGACACAGTGGTAACCCCCTGTGCCGAAAGCCCTGCCGTCACAAGAGCCGCTCCGCCACGCAAATCCTTTGCATTAACCTCTGCGCCCCGAAGACTGTCCACGCCCCATATCTCGGCGCGGCAATCTGTGCCTGTTATTTCTGCTCCCATTTTTCTGAGCTCCCTGACATATTCAAATCTGTTTTCAAAAATGGTCTCATTTATTTCCGATATTCCGTCAGCCTTTGAAAGTGCAGCGCAAAGCATCGGTTGCATATCCGTAGGAAACCCGGGATATGGCAGGGTTTTTATACCCTTTATTGCCTTAAGTCTGCCCTCTGCCAGCACTTCAATCGAGGTATCCGCACAGTTTATTTGGCAGCCGCACATTTTAAGGCATTCAAGCACAAGTCTCAGATGCTCAGGCTCTGCCTCTTTGATTAAAACCTTTCCTCCGCAAGCCGCAACCGAGCATGCATAGGTGGCTGCAACAATTCTGTCAGGCATAATCCTGTATCTGCAACCATGCAGTTTTTCTGTCGGCAAAATTTTTATCATATCGCTTCCTGCTCCTGATATTTTTGCCCCCATAAGATTTAGAAAGTTCTGCAAATCTACAATTTCAGGCTCTCTTGCAGGATTGTATATCCTCACCGTCTGTCCCGATGTTGCACACATCAACATAATATTCTCGGTGGCGCCGACACTTGGATAAACCAAAGTCACATCCCTGCAGCATACCCTATTGAGTCTGCAATGTATGCACTCTCCTCTATCCTCTATCTCTGCACCAAGTTTCTTAAGCGAATTTATATGTATATCAATTGGCCGCTTCCCGATTTTGCATCCTCCGGGAAAGCATATCACCGTCTCTTTGCACCTTGCAAGGATCGCTCCAAGAAACATTACAGAGGATCTCATTTTCTCCATTAACGACCTCTCGATTATGCTGCTTTTTATATTCGCCGCACACACTGTAACGCTGTCCCCCCGGCGGCATACCCTTGCCCCAAGACCTTCTAATATTTCTGCCGCAGCCCATGCATCTGAAATGTCAGGGCAGTTTTCAAGCACACACTCTTCCTCCGTCAAAAGCGTTGCCGCCATAATCGGAAGCGCCGAGTTTTTGCTTCCCTGCACCTTTATTTCACCGCTGAGACATCGTCCGCCGTTTATTACAAGTTCACTCACACTGCTTCCATCCTTTCTCGCTCAATATCATATAACACAAAATACAACCGTCTGTATTATTGATATATGTTGCTTTTGGATTTGTGTGAGTAAAGAAATTATTCTTTTAAAGAGATTTGTCTTACCTTTTCGGCTTAGCGGCCATTTTAATTATTTTCTCGCATATAATATCGACAGAATGGGGGGCTCCCATACTCGCCGAAGCCCCTCTCATCTTTGCCAGTCTTCCCGAGCTGTCTGCTATTTCACAAATTGTTTTATCAAGGCTTTGTACCGTAAAGTCATTTTCGGTTATAACAACCGCTCCGCCAACCTTTTCCACCGCTCTTGCGTTATGCTCCTGATGGTTATCCGTCACATAGGGCGACGGCACAAGAATAGCAGGCTTTCCGATTGCCGTAAGCTCTGCAAGGGTGCTTGCCCCCGCTCTTGAAACCACCAAATCTGCGGCATTCATGGCTATATCCATATCATAGATATATTCACTCACCTTTATGTGAGGATATTTGTCAATGTCAACTCCATTTTTCTCAAGTCTTGCCTTTACTGCATCAAACTGATTCAGCTTCCCTGTCCCCATAAGTATCTGATATTTTCCGCTCTCCGCCGTATCTGCAATCCAGTCTGCCACAGTTGTATTAAAATCTCTCGCCCCCAGACTTCCGCCGAAGAACAATATAAATGGTCTCTCGTCAAGACCAAGCTTTCGTCTTGCGGCAAAACTGTCAACGGACAAAATCGACGGTCTTATAGGATTGCCTGTAAAAATTGTATTTTTTACAGAGGGCAGAAACTTCTTTGCAGCTTCCATCCCAAGAGCGACAACATCAACATATTTTGAAAGAATTTTTGTGGTAATACCAGGAAACGCATTTGACTCGTGAACAAATGTGGTAATTTTCATCTTTGCCGCTGCATATAAAACAGGTCCGCAAACATATCCACCTGTACCTACAACTATGTCAGGCTTGAATTTTTTAATAATTCTTTTAGACGCTGAAACTGCAAATGGGATTTCAAGCATGGTTTTAAAGGTGCCAAGACTTAGCTTTCTTTTAAAGCCATGCACCTTTATTGTATCAAGACTATATCCGCTGCGGGGAATAAGACTAACCTCAAGTCCCTCATCGGTCCCCACAAACTTTACCTCTGTTTTATCATCCTTTTCTATCAGGCGATTGGCAATAGCAAGAGCCGGGTTTATATGTCCCGCAGTTCCACCGCCTGCAAACAAAATTTTCAAAATATTCCCTCCTAAATGGGTTGTTTGGTCTGTCTTGAGACATTAAGCACTATTCCCATCTCCGTCATCGTTATGGCAAGTGCTGTACCACCAAAACTAAAAAACGGAAGCGGCATACCTGTAACAGGTATGGAGGCTGTAACAACGGCAATATTTACAAGTGCCTGAAGAGCAACTATTCCTACAATTCCTGTAACAAGCAGAGTCCCAAAAAGGTCAGGTGCCTTGGCGGCAATCTTTATACCACGAATTACCAATAACATAAAAAGTCCAATAAGAAGTATTGCACCGATAAGACCAAGTTCTTCACACAAAACGGAGAAAATAAAATCATTATGAGGCTCGGGCAGAGACAAATACTTCTGTCTGCTCATTCCAAGTCCCACGCCGAAAATTCCGCCTGAGCCTATTGCATATAAAGATTGCACTATCTGCCATCCGCTGCCCTGCATATCCGCAAAGGGATCAAGGAACGATACAATTCTTGCCATTCTGTATGGCTCCGCTATTATAAGGCCTCCCGCAGCGGCAACACCCAAAACGCCGATTATGGCAAAAAACCTAAAGGGTGCGCCTGCCACAAAAAGAAGTACCATGGCAGTTACGGATATCAAAACTATACACGAAAAATGTGGTTGAAGTATCAACAATAAATCATATATGCCAAGCATAACGAGATGTGGCAAAAAGCCTTGTTTAAAGCTCTTTAGCTCTCTCTGTCCTGATGGCTGCGACAAATTATATGAGAATAAAATAATTATAGCAATTTTCGCAATCTCAGACGGCTGAAATCCAAAAAGCCAACGGGTTGCTCCGTTTACTGTGGTGCCAAGTCCTGCAACAACCAACACAAGAAGCCCTGCGCAGAACAAATAAAGCATTCCTGCAATTCTGCCGCCAAGTCTGTGATAGTCAAACTTTGATGTTGCGTACATTCCCACCGCGCCGATTACAACGCCCCTGAGCTGACTTTTAATATAATATAGACTGTCTCCAAAATTGGCAAAAGCCCTTGCACTGCCTGCACTGAAGAGCATTATCAACCCATATGTCAAAAGCAGTACAACTACTGCCAGAAACATATAGTCAGGGGTCCCCTTGACGGGTCTGAACCATTCTATAAAGCCATCTACTCCTCCACCGGAGGATGGCTTTTTTCTTGCAGACACAGATGGGCGTCCACCGCCCCGACTTGCTCTGTTGTTATAATTTGACCGTCTGTTATCCATTATGTTTCTCCTATCCGAAATAATACATCAGTGCGCAAAGCACCGCAGTTACAGTTGTAAATACAATAACTACCTTCCATTCGCTCCATCCGCACATTTCAAAATGATGATGAATGGGGCTCATTTTAAATATTCTCTTGCCCGTTGTTTTAAAGGAAATAACCTGCAAAATAACAGACAGAGACTCTATAACATATACAAGCCCAACTATCAAAAGCGCAAGGGGTTGTTCTAACAGTATTGCCATACCGCAAACCGCTCCGCCGAGGAACAACGAGCCTGTGTCTCCCATAAACACCTTTGCAGGACATTTGTTGTAAAGCAAAAATCCAAGCAGACTTCCCGCAAGAATTGCCGCAAACAGAGCAACCCCGGAATTTGGAAAGCTTCCATACTCTGCAAACAGTGTAAAGAACAAAGCCACCACAATGGTTATACAGGTCGCAAGGCCATCGAGTCCGTCGGTTAAGTTAACGCTGTTAACCGTTGCAAGTATTACAACAACTGCAAAAGGAATAAACAAAAGCCCAAAATTCAGTTCAAATTCAGTGAATGGTACCCGAACAACGCTACTGATACCCTCGCCATAAACCGCCCAGCAAACAAAGGCAGTTGCAACAATAAACTGAAGTAAAAACTTTTGTCTGGCTGTAAGACCTAAGTTTCTTTTAAGTATTACCTTTATATAATCATCAATAAATCCGATTATTCCGTACGCAACGGATATAACAAGAAGCATGGTAATTTCGGGTCCTGCCGGCACATCAACTCCAAAGGCAACTCCCACCGTATAACAAACTGCGCACATTATAATTGCAGCGGCTATAAAAATTAGTCCGCCCATAGTAGGGGTGCCTGATTTTTTTGCATGCCACTTTGGACCCTCTTCGCGAATTTCCTGTCCGAATTTGAGCCGTCTCAAAACCGGAATAAAAAACTTGCCGAGTATAGCCGATAATATAAATGCACCTGCACTGCCAATTAGCAACTGATAATTTTCCACAACTTATCTCCCCTTTCTCTTTGACGGATTTTTCTCAAGATATTCTGCAATTTCCTCAAGATGCATACTTCTTGACGCCTTCAAGAGCATCACGTCCCCATCTTTTAGTATTTTGTAAATATTTCTGCAAAGCTCCTGATTATTGTCAAAAGAATATATGCAATCCTTGCTCATCCCGGCTTCTGTTGCGCCTTGAGCTATCAGCTTTGCTCTGCCGCCCACAGTTATAAGACAATCCACCTTATAATCCGGAATGCATCTTCCAACGCCGATATGGGCTTTTTCGGAAATCATTCCAAGCTCCAGCATATCACCAAGACATGCAACCTTTCTTCCCTCATCTCTTCGGAGTGACAAAACCTCAAGACCCGACCTCATTGACGTAGGATTTGCGTTATAGCAATCCTTGATTACTGTGTATTTTCCAATGGTTACCGCCGCCTGTCTCATCCCAACCGGAACAAAGGCTTTTATTCCTTCTAAAATATCTTCCATCGGTACATTATATGTAAGACCTACAAGAATAGAAATAAGCGCGTTGTAAATGTGGTGCACACCCGGCACGCTTATTTCGGCAAAGTATTCTTTTCCGTCTGCCTTAAAGGTAAATTCACTGCCCTCTGCAAAGGTCTTAATGTTTTCGGCAATCAAATCACATTTTGTATTTTCTGTTCCGCAATAGAGGGTTTCAAATTCAAGAGTGCCATTTATGCCCCAGAGCATATCGTTATCACCGTTCAATATAACTGTGCCACCCGCTCTGAGCCCCTCAAGAATTTCAAGCTTTGCCTTAAGTATTCCCTCACGGCTTCCTAAATTTTCGATATGTGCCTCACCTACATTGGTTATAACCGCCGTGGCTGGCTGAGCCGCCGCTGTAATCCTCGAAAGCTCTCCAAAGTGATTCATACCCATTTCGATTACTGCAATCTGATGCTCTTTATTCATTCCGAAAATTGTGTGAGGCACCCCAATCTCGTTGTTAAGATTCCCCTCTGTCGAGAGCACCTTGTACTTTTGCGAAAGAACACTTGCAATCATTCCTCGGGTTGAGGTTTTGCCGACACTTCCTGTTACTGCAACCACCGGAATGTTAAACTTTTTCCGATATGCCCCTGCCAGATCAAGAAGTGCCTGACCTGTGCTCTCTACTATAATCACAGGTGTTCCCTCTGGTATTTGGGCAGTTTTTTCAACAATTGAGCATATGGCTCCGCTATCTGTCGCAGCCTTTACATATCTGTGTCCGTCAAAGTTATCGCCACGCAGGGCAACAAACATTGCCCCCTCTTTTATTGTTCTTGTATCGGTTGATACTGAGGTAAAAATTTTATCCACACATCCGCCGCAATTTTTCATTTCGCCCGAAACCGCTTTTGCAGCTTCCTGAATTGTAAATACATTTTCCATATCTGCAGCCCTTTCTTTAACGGCTAAACCTTTAACTATCTATTCTCTGTGCCAAGCAGCTTGCACACAATTTCTCTCTCGTCAAAGTCAATTGTGCGGTCTGCAAGTATCTGATAGGTCTCGTGGCCTTTTCCTGCAAGCAAAACTATGTCATCTTTTTTCGCAAGGTCAAGGGCAAATTCTATTGCTTCAAATCTGTTTACAACAACTGAATACTCTCCGCCGCCCTCGATAACACCTTCTACAACCTGCTTGACAATTTCTTCCGGATTCTCTGTTCTTGGATTGTCGCTTGTTACAACACAATAATCAGATAGCGCAGCTGCAATTTTGCCCATCTTGGGGCGTTTCGTTGCATCTCTGTCTCCGCCGCAACCAAAAACAGTTATAATTCTGCCCTTGCAGAATCCTCTTATCGTTCTTATTACGTTATACAGACCGTCAGGTGTGTGGGCATAGTCAATTATTACACCAAAATCCCGACCTGTCTCTACAACCTCAACTCTTCCCTTTACTCCTCTTGCATCTTTAAGCCCCTCAACGGCATCGCAGATTTCAATATCTGCCGCAACAAGACAACCAAGTGCCGTAAGGGCATTATAAACTGAAAACCGCCCCGGAATACCAAGCTCCACAGGATAAGTTTTGTTCTCGAACTCCACATTAAACGAAACACCCTTTTCAGACAGAACTACGTTTGATGCACGAAGGTCGCATTCTTTATCTATTCCATACGTCAGGACCTTGTCGCATTTTGAAGTTTTTATAAGGTACTGTGCACTGTCATCGTCAGCATTTATAACTCCGTTTTTCGAAATAGTATATAATATTCCTTTTGCCTCAAGATACTTCTCCATAGTCTCGTGAAAATCAAGATGGTCCTGTGTGATGTTTGTAAACGCACCAACATCAAAGGTGCACGCCGCCACTCTGTCAAGAGCCAGCGAATGAGACGAAACCTCCATCACCACATAATCTGCACCCTTTTCTACCATAAGCGAAAACAACTGCATAAGCTGAAGAGAATCAGGAGTTGTATGCTTTGACGGAATCACTTCTGTGCCTATCATATTCTGATTCGTGCCGATTAACCCAACTTTTTTTCCAAGAGACTCAAGCACCGATTTTACTACATATGTTGTAGTGGTTTTACCATTAGTGCCTGTAATTCCGATAAGCCTGAGCTTTCTCTCCGGATGGTCATAGAAATTTGCCGCCGCCTGGCTTAGGGCAAGCCTTGTATTATCACAAACCACACAAGTCACGCCAAGCTCGCTCAAATCCCTCTCTGCCATAACCGCAATTGCTCCTCTTGATATTGCATCTGCGGCATATTTATGTCCATCCGTCTTAAAGCCTGTTATGCACACAAAGATGTTTCCCGGCTTTACATCAAGAGAGTTAAACGTAATTCCCGTAACATTTAAATGCTCACTCCCGATTATTTGGTTTACTTCTATTCCTTCAAGCAATTCAGTCAGTTTCATATTTGTGCACTTCCTCTCTTACTTTAGTCACCCATACCTGAGTATTTGAAATCAATTGTTACAACGGTGCCCGGCTCTACTATCGTTCCGGCTGATGGCGACTGCCCCGAACAAACCGCCGCACCTGTGCCCGACACACCTTTTATTCTTGCGTTAAGGCCATAGTCAATAAGTGTTGACGATGCATCCGCGGCTCCCATATTTAAAACATTTGGTACAGTAACACTTCGTTCCGCCGAAGCTCCCTCCATATATATAACCACGGTTGAATTTGCCGAAAGCTTTGTATGCGCCTTTGGTATCTGGTCGGACACATTGCCGCCACTGCCTTTAATTCTTACATAAAAGCCTGCCTCGCGCAGAATTCTCTCTGCGTCAGCCACAGACTTTCCTGATACATCGGGGACTTCTATCTCGGCATAGCTCTTTTCAGCTTCGCTGTACTGAGGTTCAACTCCGAGATAAATAAGGCTTTCCTCAAGAATGCTTTTTACGACAGGCGCCGCAATTGTGCCGCCGTAATATGGCATACCAATCTCAGGCTGGTCAAGAATAACAAGGCACGCAATCCGTGGATCGTCTGCCGGCGCAAAGGCGATAAAAGATGCTACATATTTTCCGTTTCCTCTTGGGAATTTCTCAGAGGTTCCTGTCTTGCCGGCAATTCTGTAGCCTGCAAGATAGGCGTTTCTACCGCCGCCATCTGATACAACAGACTCAAGAATTGAGCACATTACATCGCTTGTCTCTTTGGATATAACCTGGCGAACCACCTGAGGCTCACGGTTTTCTATTACAATATTATCAGAGTTTACAATTTCCTTTATAATATGAGGCTTATAGAGTGTGCCGCCATTTGCGATAGCACTGACCGCCGTAATCATTTGCAGAGGCGTAACAGTCAGGGACTGACCAAAAGAGGTGGTTGCAAGGTCAACATCTGTGAAGTTGCCCTCAACAAATCCAACACCTGCGGTTTCACCGGGAAGTTCAATTCCTGTCTCTTCAAAAAAGCCAAATGCTCTTACACCCTTTAAGAATTTTCCCTTGCCTAGCTTTTGTCCTATATTGATAAAGGCAGGGTTACAGGAGTTCTGCACAGCCTGAGGAAATGTCTGTGACCCGTGTCCCTCACGGTGGGCACAATGTATTGTCTCGGTCAAAACCTTTATAGAGCCTCCGCAATTAAACACATCATTGAGAGTACAGGCGCCTGTTTCTATCGCCATAGCCGCCACAACCGCCTTAAAGGTAGAGCCCGGCTCATAGGAGTCAACCACCGCCTTGTTGCGTCTGACAACCTGAATTATTTCGTTAAATCTGTTTATATATTCTGTCCCCTCAAGCTCTTTCAGTTCTTCCTTTACATGGGGGTGCTTTTCTTCAATTGCCTCTGTAATTTCAAATGGACTGTTTAGGTCATAGTCGGGCTTTGTTGCCATAGCAAGCACCTCGCCAGAATTTACATCCATAACTATTGCCGCCGCACCCTCTTCAAGTCTGCTTGAAATCCTCGCATTTTCAAGATGCTTTTCCACATAGCTCTGGATTACCTCATCGATTGTCAGCACTACACTGTTACCATCCTGCGCTTCTACATAGCTTTCATAGCTTGTGCCTGACTCTATCCCCGCCGTATCTCTTGTGGTAACAACTCTTCCGGGGATACCGCTAAGGGTGTCGTCGTATATACTCTCTATACCCTCAAGCCCCTGATTATCCTCGCCGACAAAACCGATTATATGAGAGGCAAGATTGTTGTATGGATAGTATCTCTTTACATCCTCAACAAAGCTCACGCCCGAAATACTGTATCTCTCCACGTAGGCTCTCAGCTCGTCTGCCTCTTCCTTTTCGACCTTTTTCTTAATATACTCAAAACCGCTCTTTTTATTAATTCTGTTTGCAACCGTATCGCTTTCAATATCTAATATTTCGGCAATATCATCAGAAACTCTCTGTACCGACATTCCGTTATTTTCAAGGGACTTGCGGACATTTTCGGGAGTAATACTTATAGTCTCTACCGTCATATTACTTGCAAGAACCTTATAATTGCGGTCGTACACCTTTCCCCTCTTGGCACTGACAGTATTATCACTTGTCTGTTGTTCAAGTGCCGCTCTTGACAAATATTCTCCTCTGACTATCTGATGCCACGCCGTTCTGCATATCAACGCCGCAAACAACGCAACCGCTATGGCCGTTACTATGACAATTCTCTTCCTTTGAATTGGTCTGCTGCCGCTAAAAAATTCATCAATGGGCTTTTTTCTTTTATTTTCCACTGCCGACCACTCCTTTTACACTTTGTTGTATATCCAAAATTCAAATATGCCGCCCGAAAAAATGAGGTCGAACGGCAATCTGATTTATATCAGGGAGCTTACTTTCCCTGTATAATATATTCAATATAGATTTATTTTAAAACTCTAAAAGCGTTTACTAAAGTTCCCGGTATACCGGTAAGGGCACCTCTCGTCCCACCTGACGATGTGCTGCCTGCACTGCCCATATCCTGCATATCCATATCTATGTAAAAAATCTGATAGGACTCAGGCTTCATCATTCCAAGCTCCTCTCTTGCGATTTTTTCAACCTCGCCCATTTCAAGATACCTGTCAATCTTACCTTGCATTACCTGATTTTCTGATATTATTGCTTCGTATTCTTTTTCAAGAGCTTTTATCTCCTGGTTGTTCTCAAGAATAATTGCATATCTGTATATAACAGTGCAGCAAAGCACAACGAGAAGCATCACCATGCTACATACTCTTATAAGGCCTTGCTTTGTGTAATTAGCCGTCTTTTCCTTAGATGGCTGCACCTTTGGGGTCTGCACAGGCCTGCTGCTCGGTGTTTTTACCCTCTCGGGGTATGTCATCGGGATTTCATAAGCTGTGCTTATATTTGAATAAAGCTTTCTGCTGCTGTAAACTCTGTCTTCATATATATTGCGCGAACCATATGTATAGTTTCTTTCACGGTTGCTTGTATATGTTGGCACAACTTATCATCCTTTCTTTTTAATATTTATCTTATATCAAAGCTTTTCGATAACCCTCAGTTTTGCACTGTGTGCCCGAAAGTTTTTATCAAGCTCTGTCTTATCTGCAATTATCGGTTTTTTGTTTATCAGTTTTACTGTCGGCTTCTTTCCGCATACACAAACGGGAAAATCTTTTGGACACTCACAACCGCTTGCCATATCAGCAAAGGCGTTTTTAACAATTCTGTCTTCTAAGGAATGAAAGGTAATTATCGCAAGTCTGCCGCCAGGCTTTAAAACATCTGCAAAATCGCAAACCGCCCTGCTAAGGCCATCGAGCTCTCCGTTTACCTCTATCCTTATCGCCTGAAAGGTCCTCTTTGCCGGGTGCTTGTCCGCAAATCTTGCAGCGGCTGGAAACGCCGATTTTATAATCTCAGAAAGCTCTGTTGTTGTCTCAACGGGTTTTATCTCACGGCTTTTGCAAATCGCTTTTGCAATTTTTCTCGCAAACTTCTCTTCGCCATATTTAAAGATTATATCGGCAAGCTCTTCTTCTTTATAGGTGTTTACCACGGTGTATGCATCAAGAACAGCAGTTCTGTCCATCCTCATATCAAGAGGTGCACACATATTATAGCTAAAACCACGCTCTGCAACATCAAGTTGAGGAGACGAAACGCCTAAATCCAAAATCGCACCATCAATCTTATCAACCCCGAGGGTATGTAAAACTTCCTTTATATTAAAGAAATTATTATGCACAAGTTGCTTTTGGCATTTATAATCTTTCAGCCTCTCCGTTGCCGCAGAGAGAGCAACCTCATCTCTATCAGTCCCGACAAGCATACCATCACCCGACAGACGGGAACATATAAGCGAAGAATGTCCGCCGCCACCGAGGGTTCCATCAACATATACCCCGCATGGTTTTACCTCAAGGGCTTTTACGCTCTCTTCAAGGAGCACCGATATATGATTAAATTCCATATTATACCTCTATATACCAATGCGTTTCATGATATCTGTAATCTTATCCATATCAAACTCTTTATTGGCGTATGCATTCCAGTTTTCAAGGCTCCAGACCTCTACCTTTGTATGCTCACCAAAGACAACTATTTCTTTTGTAAGCTCTGCATACTCGCGGATTGCGGAGGGAATAACCACCCTGCCCTGACTGTCCATCTCGCACTCGGCAGAGGTTTTCTGAATATACCTCATAACCATAGCACGCTCTTCGACGTCAACAGACTTTACGCGCTCCATAAACGCGTTCCACTCTTCCATGGGGTAGATACAAACGCATTTTTCATCTCCTATGGCGGCAACAAAGTTCTCGCCAAGGGACGACCTGAATTTGGACGGAACATTTATTCTGCCCTTAACATCAATGTTTTGGTCATATCTTCCGACAAGCATCTTGTTGCCTCCTTTCCCGAAAAATCCACCTTGCACCACCTGCAAGATTATGTTTCAACTTTAATCCACTTTGGGACATTTTGCCCCACTTCGCTCCACTTGATTATTATTTTAATACATTTGTAAGAAAAATGCAAGTGTTTTTTCATAATTTTTTAAAAAATTTTAAAAAAATTTCGAGCCCTTGTATATTTTGGGGAATTATGCTTAAAAATCTGCTTTTTTGCCCATTATTTGGCACATTTTAAGATTGACAAAACAATTTTGTTGGATTATGATATTTAATAATAGGAAAGAATATAATAGGATAACTAAAAACAACAAAACCAGGAGTAGAAATATAATATGGAGAGACATATTGAAGCAGAAAAAATAGAGTTAGTCATAAACCTCTTCGGAAGTTTTGACGAGAACGTCAGGCTCATTGAAAAGGAGCTTGACGTTGCCATAATCAATCGCGGCTCCAACATCAAAATCGGCGGCGAGCCCGAGAACACCGACAAAGCGGTATCTGTTGTCAACGCTCTTCTTGCTATGGCAAGCAAAGGCGACCAGATTGGCGAGCAGGAGGTCCGCTATGTAATGTCGCAGGTAGAGAGCGGAAACGAGGAACAACTTGAAGAGCTTGGCAAGGATGTAATCTGCATAAACTCAAGAGGTGTGCCCATAAAGGCAAAAACCCTTGGTCAGAAGACGTATCTAAAGACAATAAAAGAAAACGCCGTTGTTTTTGGCATTGGTCCTGCAGGTACAGGCAAAACCTATCTTGCAGTTGCCGCGGCGGTAAACGCATTTAAAAACAAAGAGGTTGACCGCATCATCCTGACACGCCCTGCGATTGAAGCCGGCGAGAGCCTTGGTTTCTTGCCCGGAGATATGCAGGAGAAGGTAGACCCATATCTGCGCCCACTTTTTGACGCCCTTGGCGAGATGCTCGGCTACGAGAGCTTTCACAAAAACTTAGAGCGTGGAGTTATAGAGGTTGCACCCCTTGCATATATGAGAGGGCGCACCCTTGACAACGCCTTTATTATTCTTGACGAGGCACAAAACACCACCGCAGAGCAGATGAAGATGTTTTTGACAAGAATGGGTTTTTCTTCCCGAATTGTTGTAACAGGCGACGTTACGCAGATAGACCTGCCCAGAGATAAAAAATCAGGGCTTCGGGATGCGGAAATCGTTCTTAAAAACGTTGAAGGAATTGAGTTTGTTTACCTTGACGAGAGAGACGTCGTAAGACACCCCCTTGTACAGAGAATTGTAAAAGCATACGAGCGCAAAACCTTTGAACGGGAAAAGGCGAAAAAGACAAGTCACAACAGATAAAGAGGAATTATGAAGATTAGTTTTTTAAATCAGCAGGA
>JAZNCD010000073.1:0-46348 GCA_045587365.1 Clostridia bacterium | reverse complement strand
ACCACAGAACGCGGTGATGGCGGATTCGGCTCGACAGGAAAGTAAACTGCTATGGAGAATATTATGAAAAAAAGAAAGATTGTGTTGGCATCTCAGTCTCCAAGGCGCAGAGAGTTGCTTGGAGGGTTGATACCTGAATTTGATATAATTGTTGACGCATCGGAAGAAGTAGCAGACCCTGATTTGACCCCCGAAGAGCTTGTAAAGAGCCTTGCCTTGCAAAAGGCAAAAAATGTGGCAGAGATTGCAGATGAGGATGCTCTTATAATAGGTGCGGATACGGTTGTCTGCGTTGATGGTATGATACTTGGCAAGCCGCGGAGCGAGAGCGAGGCAAAAGAAATGCTGAATATGCTCTCTGCCAGAGAGCACCACGTATGCACCGGCTTTGCAGTAATTGATAATGTTACAGGCGAGACTGTGTGTGATTTTGAACGTACGGCAGTTCGATTCAGAGCTTTGAGCGATGACGACATTGAAAGATATGTCAGGTCGGGCGAGCCTATGGACAAGGCGGGTGCCTATGGAATACAGGGCACAGGTGCACTTTTTGTAGAGGGAATAAAAGGAGACTATTTTAATGTGGTCGGGCTTCCGCTTTGTGCACTTTTTAAAGTGCTTAGAGAGAATTTTAATTACCAAGTATAAACAGGCAATGTTGCCGGGAGGAAAATATGGCTATAGATATTGGAATTGATTTAGGAACAGCGAGTACACTTATTTATGCAAAAGACGAGGGGATTGTTTTAAATGAGCCGTCAATGGTTATTAAAAGCAATACCACAGGACAGATTGTGGCAATTGGTGCTGAGGCAAGTGATATGATGGGAAGAACTCCTGAGGGGGTTTCTGCTGTTGCGCCCATAAGGGGAGGAGCAATTACTGGTTTCAATGCAACGGTTGCTATGCTCAAGCACTTTGTAAAGAGTGTGGTGGGTAATCCCTTGTTTCGTGTAAGAGCGGTAATTGCAGTGCCTTGCGGAATAAGCGAGGTTGAACGAAGAGCGGTCCAGGAAGCGGCAAGAAGCGCAGGAATAAAAGAGGTTGTGCTGATGGAGTCTGTCCTTGCAGCCGCAAGCGGATGTGGAGTAGACCTTGCTATGCCCCACGGTAGTATGATAGTGGATATCGGTGCAGGAATATGTGAGGTTGCCGTTGTTTCTCTTGGCGGAATTGTTGTATCTCATACTGTACGCACTGCAGGCTCAAGCTTTGATGCGGCGATAGTGCAGCACATAAAAAAGCAGTATAATGTAATGATAGGAGAGGCTACTGCAGAGAATATTAAAATAAACATTGGCTCTGTTTATACAGGTATGAACAGTGAAGTAATCGAGGTAAGCGGAAGAGATATGGTAGAAGGTCTGCCGAAGTCTGCAAAGATAACAAGCGATGAAATAAGAATGTGTCTTACCGAGCTTGCAGATACAATTGTAGACGCTGTAAAGGTTACTCTTGAAAATACTCCGCCTGAGCTTGCCGCAGACGTAATGGAGAGCGGCATTGTCTTAACAGGCGGCGGCGCAATGCTGAGAGGTCTTGGCAGACTTATAAATGTAAACACAGAAATCCCTGTATACATTGCGGAAAATCCCCTTGAATGTACTGCAATTGGTGCCGGCAAGGCAACGGAGTATATGTTTGGCGGATACAACAAATGGATTTTGGGAAAATAGTGTAGGAGTGGTAGAGTGAGAAGATTATTTCAAAACAGATTTGTTATTTTCTTAATAGTTGCAACAATAATTGCGGCAGTTGTTATTGGTGTTTTCAGTAACCGTGACAGAGGTACCTCTGCAATTGAAGGCGTAGGCGTAGGTGTTGTTGTACCAACTCAGGGAGCGGTTTCCGGCATTGGCGGATGGTTTTCGGGAATTTTTGAATATTTTGGCAACGTAAAAAATCTCAAAACCGAGAACGAGAGACTTAAGAATGAAAACACAAATCTGCAAAAGCAAATTTTTGATATGAAGGGTCTTGATGCGGAAAACAAGGAGCTTCGCAAAATGCTGAAGCTTTTCGAGACCGAGACAAGAATTGATATGGTTGCGGCAGCGATTGTGGCAAAGGACCCCACCAACTGGTATGCTTCCTTTACCATAAATCGCGGAAGCGACGATGGTATAGAGATTAATCAGCCTGTTGTAAATTCAAACAGGGAGCTTGTGGGACAGGTTTCGCGTGTTGGAGGGGACTGGGCAGAGGTTATAACCATTTTAGACCCACAGTCATCAGCTGGGGCGATTATAAAGAGGTCAAAGGAAATCGGCATTGTAGAGGGAAATTCAGAGCTTAGATATGAGGGCAAATGCCGTCTCGGCTATATAGCAAGAGACACGGATATAAAACAGGGAGACTTCGTCGAAACCTCAGGCCTTGGCGGTATCTTCCCCAAGGGATTAATAATCGGAACTGTAACAGAGGTTTATGACGAAAATGCAACCATGTCAAAGGTTGCAACGATTGAACCACTGACAGATATTTCTAAGCTTAATGAGGTTTTTGTTATTACTAATTACACAGAGACGGACCTCAGCGAGGAATATTATGAAACCGACGCCGAAGACAGAGAAGATGACGACACAGATGAGACAGATGGTGACGAGAGCGACGAGTAAAGAGAGTTTTTAAAATATGAGGATTTTAAGAGTTTTGTTTTATGCAATATGGCTTTTTATAATAGCCGTTTTGCAACCTACATTGATTGGCGCGATAAGCGTATTTGGTATATCGCCGAACTTGTTTCTGATTTTTATAACAATTGCGGCAATACTTAAAGGAAAAAGAACAGGTGCGATTTGCGGTATAATTTTCGGCTTGGTATTTGACCTGATTATAGGAAGAATGATAGGTGTAAATGCGATTTTATATATGTATGCAGGACTTTTTGCAGGTCTGCTTTGTGAACGCTTTATAAGCGGCACAGGATGTGTTACCGGTGCAATGATAGTTTTTGTCATTTCTCTGGTGTGCGGAATCGTTTATTACATTGTTTACAATATGGTATGGGGAGATATTGGCTTTTGGTTGGCACTTATAAGAATAATTATCCCCGAGGCGGTATATTCTGCTGTACTTTGTTTTGTTGTGTACAGACCAATAGAAAAAAGCTTTGGGCTAATAAAGAACAGATACGGATTGCAGTAAAAATGTAAGAGGAGGAGAAGCAATTGCGCAGGTCGTCAATAAGCACGAGACTTGGTATAATATCAGCCGTTGCAGTAATTCTGGCAATGGTTTGTTTTGTGCGCCTTTTTGATTTGCAGATTGTAAACGGCTCTGATTACGAAGGACAGGCAAACCGCCGTTTGGTGCGGGCGTATTCAATAGCTGCCCCCAGAGGAGAAATCCTCGATTGCAACGACAAGCCTCTTGTCGAAAACAGAATGGGTGCGAGTATACAGATTCAGAAAATAGACATAAGTGAAGACGAACTCAATCGTACGCTCTATGATGCGGCATACCTTGCAGCTCTTTACGGTGATGAGATAGAGAGTACCTTTCCTATTGTTTTAAACGAGAAGACAGACGAGCTGGAATTTGACTTTGATATAGAAAACAACGGCGGAACAAGAAGGGTTGAGGGTGTACGGCCCATCAGGAAAAGTGATACTGACAGTAAAAATGAAAACAGAGATACAGACGAAGAAGACAGAGAAGAAAGAAATAAGAGAATAGAAGAAAAAAAGAAAAAAGATGAGGAAGCATTAAATAAGTGGAAAAAGAATAACAAACTTACCGAATATACATCGGCGGAAGCAATCCTTGATTACTACAAGAAAAAATATTCTGTATCATCCGAGTTTGATGATGAAAAAGCCCTGACCGTCACCGCTATAAGATATGCGATGGAAAAGGGAAGCTTCAGCGAGAAAAACCCCTATATTCTTGCGCGAGATGTGGATAAACTGGTGCAACAGCAGATAAAAGAACAGTTTATGAAATTTCGTGGCATAGAAATTGTGATAGAACCGGTGAGGGTTTTTTCTAACGGCACAATGGCGGCCCACATTCTTGGCAGAACAGGCAAAATTTATGCGGAAGAATATGCCGAAATGAAAAATGACGGCTACGGAATGAATGATATTATTGGCAAGGATGGTCTTGAAAAAATACTTGAGCCATACCTTAAAGGACAGGATGGATATAAGAGTGTTGAAATGAATCGCGGCGGCGGCGTAACCCAAATTTTAGAGAGCCGCGACCCAAAGCCAGGCAACTTCGCAAGGCTTACAATAAACAGTGATTTGCAGAGGGTGTTGGAGAGAGCTCTCAGAGAGCAGGTGAATACTGCGGTAGGAACAGGCGGTGCGGGTGCGGCAATTGCGGTTAACCCGAAAACCGGCGGAGTGCTTGCTATGGCATCATATCCATCTTATGACCTTACCACATTTAACGAGGATTATGAGGATTTGCTAAGCTCCAAGGCAAAACCTCTTATAAACAGAGTTTTAAGCGGAACCTATTCGCCGGGCTCTACGTTCAAACCACTGACGGCTATTGCTGCCCTTGAAACAGGGGTAATAAGTCCGCAATCGTATATTGTGGATAAGGGTAAGTATACCTATTATGACTCCTATCAGCCCACCTGTCTTGTGTATTCCTCCAGCGGAGATACACATGGAACAATAGAGGTTTCAGAGGCGATAGGTGTTTCCTGCAACTATTTCTTTTATGATGTAGGCAGAAGGACGGGTATTGAGACCATAGATGAATATGCAACAATGTTTGGTCTTGGGGAAAACACAGGAATTGAACTCCCCGAGAGTACGGGAATTTTAGCAAGTCCAAAGGCAAGAGAGGCGGCAGGCGGAATCTGGTACCCGGGTGATGTTTTGCAGGCGGCAATCGGTCAGTCTGACAATATGTTTACACCGGCACAACTTGCGGCGTATGTAAGCACAATTTTGAACAAGGGAAAGAGGTATTCACTTTACCTTATAGATGAGATTGTAGACTATGATACCGATGAGGTAATCTTAAAGAATGAGCCAAAGATTTTATCAGACAACCCAATATCAGACAGCACATATAATGCGGTCAAGTCAGGTATGCGTCAGGTTGTAACTTCGGGAACGGCTCAGGCTGCATTTGTCACGAGCAAATATAAGGCGGCGGGCAAGACCGGTACTGCGGAAGTTCCCGACGGAAAAGACAATGTTTTGTTTGTTGGCTTTGCACCTTATGATGACCCTGAAATCGTTATAGCGGTAATAGTAGAGCATGGGGCAAAGAGTATCTACGCCGCAAATGTTGCCAGGGCAGTTTTTGATGCATATATGGACATCAGAGACGGCAAGTTTGACGAAAGAGGAGAAGAGAGGGAGACCGAAGAAAATGCCCCGACTCTGCCCGAGGCGGTTTTGCCAAGCCGAAATTCTGACGAAACAGGCACGACCTCAGGTGGAAGACACCGGGATACAGAGGGCAGAAAACCACAGAATTCTGTAAACAATGATTCATCATCTTCAGAGGGAGAGGGTACATTGTAAAGGGTATACCGACATAGAAAAGAAAAAATATAAAAATTATTATATTTATCTTTGACTTTTGGTAAATATTATGATATTATTATAGTGTTATGAGGAAAGCTATATTGACAATCTTTGATGCATACAGGCACCGGGATTGATGTGTGCCGGGCAACCCAGTATCAGGATGAATCGCGGAGAGGTGGAAAGCATATGAATATTGCATTGATTGCTCACGATAAAAAGAAAGAGTTAATGGTTGACTTTTGTATAGCTTATAGCGGAATATTAAAAAAACACAATCTGTTTGCCACAGGAACCACCGGAAATCTTGTTGAAGAGGCGACAGGGCTTCCTATAAGCAAGTTCCTCTCGGGCCCCGAGGGTGGCGACCAGCAGATTGGTGCCAGAGTTGCATACAATGAAATAGACTGTGTATTGTTTTTCAGAGACCCGTTGACTGCTCAGCCACACGAGCCGGATATCAGTTCGCTCTTCAGGCTTTGTGATGTTCACAACGTGCCCCTTGCGACAAATATTGCAACAGCAGAGGTGCTTATTATGGGTATTGAACGTGGTGACCTCGGCTGGAGAGACATTGTAAATCCAAAATAAAGCAAGAAAACACTCCATGCGGAGTGTTTTTTATTTTATCATAATTATTGCAGCCTGCCGTCCTGTCTTGTCTCTGTCTGCACGATAGGAATAAAACTTGTCGCGCCCACACATTGTGCAGGATGGGCAGATGTCTACGTTGTCAGGATTTATGCCTGAATTTTTCAAATCATCTGCAATATAAGATTTCAGGTCAACCATATATTTGTTGCCTGAGGATTTGAGATATTTTGTGTCAAAATAATTTGTTGCATCACTGCCGAATTCAAAACAACATTGCCCGATACATGGGCCGATTATGGCAAGTATATCGTGGGGATTTGAGCCAAAATCCTTTTGCATAAGTCCTACGCATTTTGGTGCAATCTTTTTTACACTGCCTCGCCATCCTGAATGAATAGCAGCAGCCACATTCTGTATGGGGTCAAAGAGTAAAATCGGTGTGCAGTCCGCCGCAAAGACTACAAGGGCATTGCCTGAAATGTTTGTGACAAGTGCATCGGTGTCCTCGATATTACTTGGGCAAACTATGCCCTTTCCAAAATCAGATTTTGTGACAATTCGTATGTTGTCTGTGTGTGTTTGCTTTGAAAGCACGGCTTTTTCAAGATTTATGTTGTTGTCAAGTGATACCAGACGGTAGTTTTCCTTTACAGAAGCCTCGTCGTCGCCCACCCGAAATCCAAGATTAAGACCCTCTATTTTGCCACGACTGACGCCGCCAAGCCTTGTGGTAAAGCAGTGGGTTATGCGACTGTCATCTAAAAGACTTGATTTTAAATATATTCTGTCGTCGCATTTATGCTCATAAAAGCTCATATTATATCCTCCGAAATTACAGTCGGTTAAATCGTAGTCTTTCTACTGCGGTTGCTCTGCCGCTTTTTTCGTCAACTTCAAAAATGCAGCCATGGAAGGTTACCTCGCCGTGGGCTTTTTCAAACCTGAATTTTTTAACGGCTTTATAATAAAAGTCAATTATAATTTCTTTCTTTACCCCAAGGACAGAGTCTTCAACTCCTGTCATACCAAGGTCTGTAATATATCCTGTGCCATTTGGCAAAATTCTCTCATCTGCCGTCTGTACATGGGTGTGAGTGCCAAAGACCACACTGACCTTTCCGTCCAGAAAGTTTGCAAGGGCGATTTTCTCGCTTGTCGCCTCGGCGTGCATATCGACAATAATAATGTCCGCCTCAATTTTTGGCAAAAGACGCTCAATTGCGTGAAAGGGGCAGTCAACGGGAGTCATACCTATTCTGCCGCTTAAATTAACAACTGCAATTTTTACATTGCCAAGGTCCGCCGTATAGTGTCCGCAGCCCTCAAGCTCAGGCGGGAAGTTAAGCGGTCTTATAACTCTTTCGTTTTCCTCGAGAACAACTCCTGACTCTTTGTTGTCATAGGTGTGGTTGCCCATAGTGATGACGTCCACTCCGCAAGTGATAAGAGTGCTTGCGATATCACGGGTTATGCCGTTGGGGTCACCGCTGTTTTCTCCGTTTGCAATGCAGAAGTCTATATTATATTTGGTTTTTATTCTGCCAAGATTGTTGTAGATAAACTCTCTGCCTTCCTCACCGTTTATATCGCCTATTGTAAGAATTCTCATTCGTTTCAAGCCTTTCTGCGCTATTTTTTTGCACCCTTTGTCTAACCGCCTCATATAGCAGAACTCCTGCGGCAACCGAGGCGTTGAGAGATTCTGCCTTGCCAAGCATAGGTATTTTAACAAGAAAATCACAATGCTCGCGCACTATTCGGCTTATTCCCTCGCCCTCGCTTCCGATAACAATGCCAAGGGGACCTGCCAGGTCACAATCGTAGCAAAGCTGAGTTGCCTCAAGAGCGGTGCCTGCAATCCACAACCCCTCTTTTTTTAGAAGGTCAAGGGTTTGTGCAATGTTTGTTACCCTCGCAACAGGAGTATGCTCTATTGCGCCGGCCGACACCTTAGCCACAACAGAGTTTAAAGAAACACTTCTGTTTTTTGGAATAATAACACCATGGGCACCTGCTGCGTTGGCGGTCCTGATTATACTGCCAAGATTTTGCGGATCGGTTATGCCGTCGGCAATAACTAAGAATGGTGCCTCGCCTGATTCCTTTGCTGCGGCTAAAATATCGCTTAAATCCGTATATGAATGTGCCGCCGCAAGGGCTACCACGCCCTGATGGTTTTCTCCATCTGTCATTTTATCAAGCTTTCGCTTGTCAACAAACTGATAAAGAATACCTCTATCCTTTGCGAGATTTCGGATATAGCCTATCTGGGAGTGGCGTATGCCTTCCTGAATAAGAATTTTATCCATTGTGTGGTTTGCCTCAAGGGCTTCTATTATGGGGTTTCTTCCGTAAATTATATCGTTATTCATAAGCTTTGTGCAGCCTTTCGTATTTAATACTAGTATTTTAACATATTCATAAAAAATGTGCAATGGTTTTATCAAAAACCATTGCACGATATAGTACACTTACTCCATTGCTTTTCCTAAAAAGCCTGCCGCAGCTTCTGCAAGCTTTGACTCTACCTCGCCAAGCTTTGCCGATGGCTCTGCGATAAACACAACCGAGCCGATACTGTCGCCGTCATACACTATTGGCGCGATTACACCTGCTTCGTATTTGTCTGTCTCGCCTGATACGGATATGCCCTTTCCGCCCGGATTTGCCAAAAACAAGGATTTGCTTTGCATAATCCGCTCAAGGTCGGTTGAAATTTTCTTTTCTCTAAGCTCCTTCTTTGGCACACCCGATACAGCGATAATGTTGTCCTTGTCGGTTATACAGGCAGGCAGTCCTGCCGATTTTGCAAGCGACTCTGCGTATTGCGCGGCAAATTCACCAAGCTCTCCAATGGGGGAATATTTTTTGAAAATTACTGTCCCGTTGCTCTCGGTAAATATTTCAAGTGGGTCGCCCTCGTTAATGACATTGACAGTATAAGCCTTGTCCGCTTGATTACGGACTTTGTGAATATACTTTGTATTAAATGAGTTACCTATACTGTCAAAATGAAAATTTGCGTTGTCCTCGTTCGGCAAGGTGCCCGCTTTTAGTAATTGCTCTATGTCGGCTCTTAACTTGATTTCTATTATTCCGCTTTCAAATACTGTGATTTTTTTGACTATTAACCCGATTTCAACCTTTGTCAACTGTTCTTTCTTCAAGATGTCGTCAAAGACTTCAAACACAGTCTTGCTTACTCTTGCAATTTCTATCACTTGTCCACGCTTACTCATATTATGTTTTAACTGCTCTTGCAGTCCGTGTATGCGGTGGGTGATTTCTTCTTCTATGTCAAGATAGGTTTCTTCTATAAGTTCTGGGTCGTCGGGACTGCTTGCTAACTCCTTGACCTTTTGTTTTTTAACAGCTTTAAGTTCTTCTTTTGCACTCGCAAGCTGACCTTCTAAAAGGTTTATAACCTTTTCGCTTTCCTTTACGCTGTCGGCTTCGGTGGCAATAGTCTTTTCGAGTTCGATTATCATATCCTTGCAGTTTTCTTTTACAAGCCTTATATAATCTTTAAGTACATTGTCTAAAAAGTCAACTCTTGTATGATGTGTAGAACAACCGCCCTTGCTGTTCTTTTGATAACCACCACAGATATATGAGGGTGCAAGGTCGCTGCGGCTTCGACTGAACATAGGACTATTACAGTCGCCACAGAAAAGGTATCCCGTGTAGGGTGTAGGGTACTTTTTCACGCCCCGATAGTGTGTGTGTTCACCACAACGAAGCTCAAGTTGTGTCTGTGTGAAAAAGAAAAGTTTATCGTCAATAATTGATGTGTGATGATTTGGTATAACAATATGTTCGTCTTTGTCCGTTCTTTTATCTGAGCCGTTAATACTGCCCCTTGTGTACTTGTTGCCACGATACACGCCGATGTAAAAATCGTTACGGAGCAGTCCGTCAAGAGTTCCTGTATTCCATGTTTTGCTCACTTGTCTTTTGTAAACTTTTCCTTGCTGTTCTGCTCGTTCCTTTTCTTTCATTCTTGGTGTTGGTATGTTCTTTTCCGTCAAAATCTTTGCTATTGTATCATAGCCTCTGCCCTCATAAGCATACAGACGAAATATTTCTTTTACAACTTCGGCTTCGTCGGGTACGATCTCAACAACTTGCTTGTTAAAAACCGTTTTTAAGATATAACCATAAGGGACGGCACAAAGCCACTCGCCCTCTTGTTGCATAGCTTTTATGCTTTTTCTCACCTTTTTGCTCGTTTCTGTGACCGGAAGTTCATTAGTCATAAAGCGAACAGATATGTTAAGCCAATCGTCGTGAGTAGGAAAGTCAACACTATCCATAATGCTGATAATGCGGACACCTGCATCCCTCATTTGTTCAAGCTCCCATAACCCTAAACTTGTACGGCGTGAGAAACGGCTGAAATCTTTGACAATCAAGATTTTTGACTTGCCACTCAATAATGCTTTTCGCATATCTTGATAGTTTTCTCTTTGCTCAAATGTATAGCCTGATTTATCTTTATCAATGTATTCTCTTACAGAACAATTTGGAAAAGACTGTTTGACGAAATTTCGCATAATTTTAAGCTGATTTTCAATAGATGTGTTTTCGTCGCTTTCCTTTTCGGTATCGACAGAAATACGAGCATAAAGTGATATTTCGACTTTTAACTCTTTATCTAAAACATTACTATCCATATCATTAAAAACTCCTTTCGTTTTACTTAATGACATTGTAACATATAATTCGGCAAATTTCAAGTGTTTAGAGATAAAAACATAAGCTTTCAGCTATATTCAATATAAAAAATAGACTTATCAAAACGCAGATACGCTCTTGATAAGTCTATTAATATTAGTTATTTAACAATTCCTTTTTCTTGTTTTCAAATTCTTCTTCGGTAATTGCACCCATATCTAAAAGGTCTTTATACTTTTTGATTTCTTCAGGTACGGAAATTGCGGTCGCCGAAGTCTGACTTTCTGGTTGTATGTTGTTTTGGTGTTCTCTTTGATCACAAATTATTTGAAGAATAGATAAGATTTCTTGTGCTGATGAATATGCTGCACTATAAATAAAGCTATCCTTTTTAGTAGAGGTGCTAATCAAATTTACATAGACAGTTGGTGTTGCCATACTGTTCAGCGTAATCTTGATTTGAAGTTTTGTACAAATTCCTTTTGTCTTTTTAGAACCGGTAGAGCCGCCGACAATGGCACCAACTCCACCTAATAATATACCGCCTGCAACCGCTCTGCCAAGTCCGCCCTTTGTAACGCTATTGCCGTCTTCTAATAACTCAAAAGATACAATCTCTGAATATTTGTGTACTGTTCCGGGCTGGACTGTTTTTTTAAATACGCCTGTTGGAATAGCCCATGTTTTATCGTTTTCATTTACGACAAAATAATCACCGACTTTTTTTGTTGGGGTGTATGTAAAAACGGGAACAGCGGGAGCTGTGTTGTTTGTCTTACTTGCTTTTGCAACAGTCTTTTTTTGTTTTGATATAGAGGCTGCCTCGTAACCGTTTAATCTTTCTCCCTTTACAGCCGCAATCAAGTGTTTAATAGTATCTACTATCCACCCGATATAAAAAATGCCTGCGGTCAAAAGATATACAATACCCAATCCTACTTTCTGCTGACGAAACTTGTGTACACCAAAGCCACCAAATAAAAAGCAAATGACAAAGTCTACCCAAACGTCTGTATTAGTTTTCTTGTTTTCGTCCATAAAAATCCCCTTTCGCTCTTTCGCTAAATTAATACATATTATATCATAAACGTTCTAAAAACACAAGTGAAATCAAATATTTCGTCATATTGTCCCGCTTTATGGATCAGCAAGGTTTATTATTTCTTTTTTCTTTCGTTTTGCATACTCAAGTGTCGCTCTTGCTCCACCCCAAGAATACTTTACATAAGCAATAACAAGGTCTGCATACTGCACCATCCATTCATTCCGCTTTGATATAGCAAACCTTTTCGGTACACTCTCGATAGGTGGAAAAACTGAGCCATCATAAAGCTCCTTGTTGTAATCTCTGTCAATATAGGGAATAACAAGCGTGCTTATAATATATGGATATCTGTCTTTTAACTCCTTAACCACTCTTGCTGCTGTTCCGTCAAAATCTCCATATCCCCCGAGCAAGAACTCTGTAGCTCCATGCATTGTAATAAGCATTTCTACCTTATTATATAATATAGGTTTTATTTTTTCTATATCAGCACTTGGTATGTTTCCGTGACCGCAGAATGTAACTATTTTCATACGCTATCCCTCGTAATAAAAAATGCGTGACCCCTCGCAGAGCCACGCACAAAAAACGCAGAGGCTCTCTCGAAAAGTCACCACAACTTATTACCATATGCACAAGAGTACAAGGATAACGAGATGAGCATACGCTTTTTACATAGCGTACACCTTGTACTCATTGTTATACATAATAAGAGTAGGTATAATTTGGCATATTTAATTGATGTAATAAATTGTGGTTATCATTATTATATCACTTTTTTGTTAACATTTCAAGTAAAATAAAAAAATACCGCTCCGGGAGAACCCGAAACGGATGATTTTCTACATTATTGTATATATTATATATTTAATCTCGGTACCGTGGCTTGACTGCTCGCTCCCAACAACACTCCGAAATTTTATAATATTACAATATCATTTCTTATTTTTACAATATCATTACAACGCTTTTGCGTATATTGAGAAAAATCAAAATTCATGCTATACTAAAAATAGTCAAAACAAACACAATTATATCATAGGTTACAATATGAGTATAACAGATGTTTTCCCTATTGTCAATAGTGTTTTTTAATTTTTTCAATAGGTCGACTAAAAAATGTGAGTGTTTAACAGTGTACTATCAAAATCTACAGTTTAGGCTCAAAAAACATGAGAACAGAACATGTGAGCTTTTTGTTGGACAAAAAACGGTATGATAGAATATAGCCTTGTTTAGGTTATGCGTTGAATACTTAAGAAAAATATGGTCTGCTCTATGGTGGACGGATAGAAAGGAGGAAACCTTTTATGAAAGCCGTTCTTCTTGGTAAAAGAAAAGTTGCTTTTACCGCTGAAGATGGTAGGGATATTTCCGGAACAACAGTTTATCTTGGTTTTGATGATGATGGTGATGTGGAAGGTATGGTTTGTGAAAAGGAATTCATTTCATCTTCAGTTGCAGGTTATAAGGATTTGACAGTAGGTTCAGAAGTCGAAGTTACTTATAATCGTAAAGGTAAAGTGACAGCTATTTATAATTGATAGCTTGTTCTCGGTGGTGGTGGCGGTCTTATTCTTGGGGTGACTGCTCCGGTAGTTGCCCCTCCAAAATATTTAGAATAGGGGTGTTCACTATGTTAGAATGCTTTTTAATGATTGTATTGTCTTTGGCTATATTTGCCGCTTGTGCTTGGGTTGAAATACTATTCTGCAAAGCAAGGGGCATTACAGTCAAGGAAGATATGCATAATACTTGGGTTGCCTTTCGTTCTTTCTGCAAAGAGACAAAAGCAATTCTCGGCGGTTGGGTATCGGTTGCATACACAGACTTTTGCGATGCTCTCGAAAAGTTTCGTCGTGACCGCAGACCCCGACACATATTTGATTATAGTTTAGAGTGCGACTTCAGGGCGGTGCTGAAACAATATGCTTTCAACTCCTTTGAGCCGTACATAAATGTAATATACACGCCGATTCCGTCGGTCATACAAGTAGGCTTTATTACTCAAAAGGCTGCTACTGACGAAATCGCCATAGAAGTTATGGAGCATATAGTGTCAAAGTTCAGGCATTATCAAACAGCATACAATCTTTCAATGCCGTTTTTTCCGTACTATTATATACAAAATACGGAAGTCTATATTTTCATAATCTACTGTGAATATCAGCAGGAGCTTCCCGATTTTTATAGGGTGGTAAATCAAGTTGTAATGTCAAGGACAGACGGCTCTTTCGATACGCTCAAAGAGTGTAACATACCCAAACGTACCGCTGATGAAATCGTCCTCGGCTACTCTGCAAAGAAATGGTCTGAGGGTGGTATCGTGTCGCCTTATATATGGGCATGTAGCAAAACTGACCCCCATTTGTTAATTTCGGGTCCTACGGGCGGATCTAAAACGACAACACTTATGTTAATTGTTCGTCAATTATTAAGTGCTAAAAAAGATCTCAGAATTGCGGACTACAAGGCGGGAAAAGATTGGGACGAAATTTTTCATTCCGACAGATTTGGTGAGTATACTGACTGCGATAGAATTGTTAATGAGTTTTATGAATTGTTTGTTGAATCTATCAAAAACAAGGAATACCACGAACGCTATTTAATTATAGATGAATTTGGAAGCTTTGTAAGTTCTCATAGTCGTGCCGATTTGACTGATTTAATGACAAAGTTAAAGCATATCGCTTTTATGGGCAGAAGTTTCGGCTACCATTTGATTCTCGTTAGTCAACAATTTAATGCAAATGTACTGCCAACAGAATTGAGAGATAATTTTCAAACTCGTATCCATATGGGCCAGTTGCATACGGAAACGCAAAGAATGTTATTTGAACATCAAACTGTTGATAAGAGCAAGCCTATAAAAAGGTACACAGGCTTTATATCTGCTCCAAATATAGAATTTGACACAATTGTTATACCTGAGCTTCAAAATGTTCAGCAGTTAAAAAAAGATTTAATTACTCTCGGTCAAAAGTATTATGATTAACACAACACACGGCACAGCGCCGTCGCAGACGGCGTGCGTGCCGTCTGCTTGAGTTAGTACTACCTCAAGCCCACTTCAGTAGCATAGACTTCTATGCAGAAATTACAATAAAAATATATTGCTACATAACTTGTAGCAGAAAGGTGGAAAATTAAATGAATGAAAAAGATAATAATAAAAATCCTTTTGCTGATTTTGAATATATAAAGGAAAATCATACAGAAGTAGAAGAAGATAATACAGATTGGTCAATCATTGATGAGCGTGAATTTGAACTTGAAGATTCAATCAAAGCATATGCTACTCGTGATGTTTCTTATAGGGGTGAGTTTGATGACTAAATTTAAGAAAAATCATCAGGCACGCAAATATCAACTCACTATCAACAATCCCGAAGAAAAGGGGTTAACACACGCAGTAATAAAAGAAAAACTGACGGCTTTTAAGTCGCTCATATACTACTGTATGGCTGATGAAAAGGCTCAGCAATATCATACTCATTTGTATTTAGTCTTTTCAAGTCCGGTACGATTTTTGCAGATCAAATCTCACTTTGCACAAGCTCACATTGAAAAAGCACTTGGTACTTCGCAAGAAAACCGAGACTATATTCTCAAAGCTGGCAAATGGGAAAACAGTGAAAAACACGGAACTATCATAGATGGCTCTTTTGAAGAATGGGGAACCTGTCCTACGGAACAGCAGGGCAAACGCAATGACATTGATTTTCTCTATCAACAAATTAAGGCTGGAGCAAGTGACTTTGAAATATTAGAGAATAATCCTAATAATATGCGTTTGTTGAATTTCATTTCTCGCACTCGTTCGGCGATAGAGACTGAAAAAAATGCAAAATCGGTGCGTGAGCTTACTGTGATATATGTTTTTGGTGGCACTTCTACACATAGGCTCGAATTCATTTTTGACAAGTATGGCATAGAAAATATTTTTCGTTTCAATGGCTATCAAAGAGCAATTTTTGACGGCTACAACAAAGAGCCGATACTGTTGCTCGATAATTTCAAGCAAGGATTTCCGCTTACAGATATGGTCTCGCAGTATTTATCGGGATTTCCTAACACCTTGCATTGTCGTTACAATGACAAGCAAGCCGTATATACTACGGTTATCATAAGCAGTCGCAACAGTCCTGACAGTCAGTATCTCGACGAAGACGCTGTTGACCGACAAGAGTTTTTAGACAAACTAGACACAATAATTCAACTGCACGCTGACGGCACCGTTAGCGAGTACACAAACAAACAGTATTTTGATTTAGAAAACAGATTGCCAAAAGACAGTCCGTTTAAATAGGAGAGTATAAATGACACCAACAAATGGCATAATACACAATAGCAAAGGTTGGTGCATAAATGAGAATATCAAGAAATGATAGTCTAAAAATCGTGCAGTTTTGGTTGACTGCACAAGAAGGTGAAGATAACAGCATAATGGAAAAAATCAAAAATTATGCTGATGAACATACAACGGCAGAGAAAAAGGCTGATGTATACAAAAAAATTATATATGTATCCGGCAATAGCGACTTAACAAGTTTAACGGCTGATTTGCTTAAATACAATAGACAATGCCCCTCGGCTTAACACCGAAGGGCATTTTTCTTTTAGCTTATCTCTTTTAGTCGCTCGGCAAGAGCAACAAAGCTGTTTGTGAAAATCAATCTCTTTTCTGTTAGTGTCAATGTCGTTTGTGAGGGGTCGCCCTCGTGGATACGCATTGTGCGGCGGATTTCTTTTGGTATAACAATTCGACCGAGGTCATCTATTCTTCTTACAATTCCTGTCGCTTTCATATATAATTTGCTCCTTTTTATACAAATAAGGCCCCCTTGCCTAAAGGGGGCTGTCGCCGAAAGTGGCTGGGGGATAAATCCCTCCACCGCAAGCGGTCCCCTCTCCGCTGTCCGCTCCGGTCGGCGATAAGCGGTTGCCACCGGCAACCATCGCCCCTTTAGGCAAGGGAGGCTTTGTTTAAATATATTTACAATCATATTTTGTGCAAACAAGGAATTTTTATGTAAAGAAAAAATTGGGAAAATTCTGTAACTGCCGTGTCACAAAAATTTTATGGTGTTTTGGTTGTTTTTTTAAATAAAGTAGTGTATACTTGTAATAGTCATAAATTATGCGATGATTGACGATATAAGAGGTGGTCAAATGTCAGATAATATTAAGCGCAAGAGTCAGAGCTTTGTAAAAGGAGCACTTGTACTCGGTCTTGCCAACCTGATTGTAAAAATAATAGGCGCATTTTTTAAGGTTCCGCTCATTAATCTCATTGGAGACGATGGCAGCGGCTATTTTAATGTTGCCTATCAGATATATACCTTTATGTTTATTATTGCGACGGCGGGTTTTCCTGTTGCAATTTCCAAGATGGTATCAGAGAGTGCCGCAAGGGGGGCAGAGAGAGAATCACGCAAGATTTTCGGGGTTGCCTTTGGCTTTTTGGCGGTAGTCGGTCTTATAGGCACGCTTATTATGTTTGTGTTTGCGGATAGGCTTGCAACCCTTGTAGGAATCCCCGATGCAACTCTTGGCATAACAGCTATTGCACCAGCGGTGTTCTTTGTTGCTATGACATCGGCATACCGCGGATATTTTCAGGGAAGACAGAATATGTATCCCACCGCCTTCAGCGAGGTTATAGAATCTACGGGCAAGATGCTCATCGGCCTTGCAGGCGCGTGGATATTTATGAATATGACTGTCAATGGGTCTCTTGGCGGTCTTGTCGATTTTGGTGCAAAAGAGATAAATTCGCCCCATACCCAGACTGTATTTGCCTCGGCAGGTGCGATTTTTGGTGTGACAGTCGGCACACTTTTGTCCTGCTTGCTTTTAAGTATTATATTTGTCTTTCACAGAAGAAAGACAAGGGTAATATCTGACACTATTGAGTCAAGGGGCAGCAAGACCATTCTTAAAGAGCTTGTGAAAATTGCAATACCCATTACAATTGGCGCTTCGGTATCGAGTCTTACAACCCTGATAGATATGGGTACAATCAGTCACCGTCTTGTGGTCAGACCTGAGGTTTTTGATGCCTACGCCCATATGTTTGAGAGAGGAACTTCTTTCTTCGAAAAGATGGTGACGGAGGGGTGGAGCGGAGCCGAGCTTTTAACTCAAAAAGCGGCAACCCTTTATGGTATGTATACAGGCAAGGCGCTTACAATGTTTAATCTGCCGCTGACATTGGTTGTGGCACTTGGCACAAGTGTTGTGCCTGCCATATCTGCAGCGATTGCAAGAGCGAAAAAATCAGAGGCAAAGACGATTACAGAGAGCACTCTGCGTATTGCAGTGTTGTTTGCGGCGCCTTGTGCAATAGGTATGGCGGTTTTGTCAAAAGAGATACTCAGCTTTCTCTTTGGCGATTATAACGCCCATACAGTTTTAGAGATTTTGTCTGTTGCAATTATTCCTGTGGGTATTGTTCAGGTTTCCAATGCAATTCTGCAGGCCTACGGCAAGGTGTATAAGCCGGTTATACATATGGTTGTCGGCGGAGTGGTAAAGATTCTGGTCAACTATATCTGCATACCATATCTTGGTATAGACGGCGCCCCTGTCGGTACGGGTGTATGCTATTTGATTATTGCAGTTTTGAATGTTATATCAATAATAAAAGTAGCAGGAATAGAATTTAAATGGAGCAGCTTTATTATAAAACCCATACTTGCGGCGGCAATTATGGGTGGGGCAGGGTTTGTAATGTCAACATTTTTTCCAATAGGCAAGGTAATGTGCCTTGCAGAGATTGCTCTTTGTGCAATAGTTTATGCAGTGGCGGTATTTGTGATTTCAGCAGTTAAGAAAGAAGATATAATGATGCTGCCAAAGGGCGAAAAGATAGCCGGCATACTTGAGAGATACAAACTTATTAAATAATCAAAAGAAAAGGTGAAGCAAATGAAGTATAAGGACGGAAAATATACATTTGATGAGCTTGTGGACATTGTTGCAAGACTGAGGGCGCCCGGCGGTTGCCCATGGGATATGGAGCAAACCCACGAGAGTATACGCAAGAGTATGATAGAAGAGGCCTATGAGCTTGTTGAGGCAATAGACGGCAAGAGGGCAGAAAAGATAGCCGATGAGAGTGGAGATGTGCTTCTTCAGGTAGTGCTTCATGCACAGATTGCGAAGGATAATGAAGAGTATGAGATAGAAGATGTAACCGATGCAATCTGTCGCAAGCTTATACATCGTCACCCTCACGTTTTTGGGGATGTAGAGGTAGAAAATAGCGAGGCAGTTATTAAAAATTGGGATGCCATAAAGAGGGCGGACCGCGCGCAGAGTACTATTGCCGATGAAATGCGAGGAGTGTCTACGTATCTGCCATCCCTTATGCGTGCCCAGAAGGTAGAGAAAAAGGCGGTAAAGAATGGTTTTGAGCGAGTAGATACAGATTTTGGAATAAAGACAGAGGAAGAGTTTGGGGAATTGCTCTTTAAGATTATATCGGCGTGCAACAAGCATGATATAGATGCAGAGGTTGCACTGTCGGGATATCTGAGAAAGTATATTGATGATTTTGAGAAATTTGAGGAGAGTAAGAAATGAGACTTGATAAGTATTTAAAGGTTTCAAGACTGATAAAGAGAAGAACTGTTGCAAACGAGGCTTGTGACGGCGGACGTGTCAGTGTAAACGGCAAGGTGGCAAGAGCGTCCTATGATGTAAAGGTAGGAGACGAAATTACAATCTTGTTTGGCGCAAGACCTCTTACAGTACGAGTTTTAGAGGTAAAGGACACCGCATTTAAGGACGACGCAAGGACAATGTACGAGGCAGTAGAATAAGGATTAAAAGGGCAACCTTATCGGTTGCCCTTTTTTATGTTATCCCAATATTCTTTTGCGTTTTGTTCTGCTTTGTTGTTGCCCGCAGTATAGTAGGTTTTGCCATTTATCTTGTCAGGCAGATATTGTTGTTTTACATAATGATTTGGATAATCGTGGGGATAGAGATAATTCTGTCCCTTTGGCAAATCACCCTCACCGTCAAGATGCTTGTTTTGAAGCTGTCTTGGAATTGACCCTGTATCAATATGCTCTATATCATAAAGAGCAGAGTTGATAGCCATATAAGCAGAGTTTGATTTAGGAGCAGTGGCAAGCAATACGGTCGCATGAGCGAGAGGTATTCTTGCCTCGGGGAAACCAAGCATAAGCGCACTGTCCACACAGGACTTTACAATAGTTATTGCACTTGGGTAGGCAAGGCCTACATCCTCGCAGGCGATGACCATAAGCCGTCTGCAAATTGACTGAATATCATCAGCCGCCACAAGTCTTGCAAGGTAGTGCACCGCCGCATCGGGGTCGCTGCCCCTTATTGATTTTTGAAAGGCGCTGAGTATGTCATAGTGGCTGTCGCCCATTTTATCATACTGAAAGACTTTCTTTTGGGTGCATTGCTCTGCAACATCAGGGGTGAGAACAATCTTGCCATCGGCATTGGGAGCGGTGTAGCAAACCGCAAGCTCAAGAGAGTTGAGCGCACGCCTTACATCGCCACCTGATTTTTCTGCAATGGCATAGAGAAAATCTTCCTCGGCAACAAGAGAATCGCCCCGAAAGTCTTCGTCTTGAAGAATCTTAATTGCACGCCTTAGTACATCGCAGATATCTGCGTTTGTAAGAGGGCGGAACTCAAAAACCGTACTTCTGCTGAGAATTGCATTATAAACATAGAAGTAAGGATTTTCGGTTGTGCTTGCAATCAGGGTTATCTTGCCATTCTCTGTGTACTCAAGCAGCGATTGCTGCTGCTTTTTGTTAAAGTTCTGTATCTCGTCAAGGTACAGAAGAACGCCTTCCTGACCGAACAGACCTTCGCTCTCTTTTACAATCGCCTTTATATCGGCAACCGATGCATTTGTTGCATTGAGGCGATAGAGGGGACGGTTGCTGATAGATGCTGCAATGTTTGCAACAGTCGTCTTACCTGTGCCTGACGGACCGTAGAAAATCATACACGGGATTTTTCCGCTCTCTATTATGTTTCTTAAAATTCGCCCTTTGCCGAGGATGTGGCGTTGGCCCGCAACATCATCAAGGCAGGTGGGACGAATTCTGTCTGCAAGTGGCTTATTCATAAAGTGGATGCTTTTTGCAGAGAGCCTGAACGCGGTCTGCAACTTCATCGCAGGTGCCGTCAAAGTCTTTGATTACCTTAGAAATCAAATCAGCAACCTCTGTCATATCTTCCTCGACAAAACCTCTTGTTGTAACCGCGGGAGTACCAAGTCTTACGCCGCTTGTAACAAATGGGCTCTTGGGGTCGTTGGGGATTGTGTTCTTGTTACAGGTGATGCCAACCTTATCAAGATTTGCTTCAACCTCTTTGCCTGTCTTGTCCTGCTTTAAGAGGCTTACAAGCATAAGGTGATTGTCTGTGCCGCCTGATACGATGTCGATATCTCTTGCCATAAGCTCTGATGCAAGCTTTGCAGCGTTTGCCTTAACCTGAGTCTGATATGCTTTAAACTCAGGTGAGAGAGCTTCTTTAAGACATACTGCCTTGCCGGCAATTACGTGCATCAAAGGTCCGCCCTGACATCCGGGGAATACAGCCTTGTTAATCATTGCACCATATTCTTCTTTGCAGAGGATAAGACCGCCTCTTGGACCTCTCAGTGTTTTGTGAGTTGTGGTGGTTACAAAGTCTGCAAATGGCACAGGACTCTGGTGAAGACCTGCTGCAACAAGGCCTGCGATGTGTGCCATATCAACCATAAGATATGCGCCAACCTCGGCGGCAACCTCGCGGAATTTGGCAAAGTCAATTTCACGGGCATAGGCGCTTGCGCCTGCCAGAATAAGCTTTGGCTTATTCTCGTGGGCAAGACGTCTTACCTCGTCATAGTCTATTCTATGGGTTTCATCGTTTACTCCATAGGGAACAACGTTAAAGTACTTACCTGAAATGTTTACAGGTGAACCATGGCTCAAATGTCCGCCGTGTGCAAGATTCATACCAAGGTATGTATCGCCCGGCTCCATAGCCGCAAAGAAAACTGCAAGATTTGCAGATGCGCCCGAGTGTGGCTGAACATTTGCAAATTCTGCACCAAATAGTTCTTTGGCACGGTCTCTTGCCAAATCCTCGACAATATCAACATATTCACAACCACCGTAGTAGCGCTTGCCGGGATAGCCCTCTGCATACTTGTTTGTAAGTGGGGTACCCATAGCTTCCATAACTGCGGGGCTGACAAAGTTTTCTGATGCAATCAGTTCTATTTTGCCACGTTGTCTGTTAATTTCCTTGTTGATAGCCTCGGCTACCTCAGGGTCGTATTTTTTAATGTTTTTAAGTTCAAACATCGCTTGTCCTCCGTTTATATATAATATTTTAATTATTGCAAATTACCTCACTTTATATTATAATAGTTTATGAGCTATTTTGCAAGAACAATTTGAAAAGTTTGTCTATATATAGAAAATTGAGAGGAAAGATTGTGTATGAGGGAGAGTTTGGCGGCAAAAAGGGAAAGAGCAACAGAAATAAATAAGATTTTTAATATGGTATACAGCGATGCTGATTGTACCCTTGAATACGATAATGCTCTGCAGCTGCTTATTGCGACGCAGCTTGCGGCGCAATGCACAGATGCGAGAGTGAATATGGTAACACCTGCTTTGTTTGCGAAATATCCTGATGTATATGCCTTTGCAAAGGCTGATGAGCTTGAACTCAGAGAGGATATACGTTCCACAGGATTTTATCGTAATAAGGCAAAAAATATAATCGGTTGCTGCCGTATGTTGATAGAGGAGTATGGCGGCGAAGTGCCAAAAACAATGGAAGAACTTTTAAAATTGCCCGGGGTGGGAAGAAAGACCGCCAATCTTGTGCTTGGCGATTTCTATGGTATCCCAGGGGTTGTGGTGGACACCCACGCAACAAGGCTGTCAAACAGAATGGGGCTGACAAAAAATACCGACCCATATAAGATAGAGCTTGATTTGCAAAAACTTCTGCCACCTGAAGAATGGTCACAATTTTGCCATTGTCTTGTCTATCACGGACGTGAGTATTGTATGGCAAGAGGCCCAAAATGTGACATCTGCCCAATCAACCATATCTGCCCAAAGGTTGGAGTGTAAAAAGGTTTCGAGCGGATGTGGGCATCCGCCCCTACAAAGAAGAATAATGATAAACAATTGTATGACAGGGTCTTGCTCCTGCCGCAAAAAAAGCGGTGCCGATTGGCACCGCCTTTTTTAATATACAGATTAGAGTTCTGCAAAGTATTTGATTGTTCTAACCATCTGGCTTGTATAGCTGTTCTCGTTGTCATACCAGGAAACAACCTGAACCTCATAAAGGTCGTCAGAAATCTGAGCAACCATTGTCTGAGTAGCATCAAAGAGTGAGCCGTATCTGATACCGATGATATCTGAAGATACGATTTCGTCTTCGTTGTAGCCGAATGACTCAGAAGCTGCAGCCTTCATAGCAGCGTTGATGCTTTCCTTTGTAACGTCCTTACCCTTAACAACAGCTGTAAGGATTGTTGTAGAGCCTGTAGGAACAGGAACTCTCTGTGCAGCACCGATGAGCTTACCGTTGAGCTCAGGAATAACAAGGCCGATAGCCTTTGCAGCACCTGTTGAGTTAGGAACGATGTTTACAGCGCCTGCTCTTGCACGTCTGAGGTCGCCCTTTCTGTGAGGACCGTCAAGAATCATCTGGTCACCTGTGTAAGCATGAATTGTAGCCATGATACCTGTCTGGATAGGAGCGTAGTCGTTAAGAGCCTTTGCCATAGGAGCAAGACAGTTTGTTGTACATGATGCAGCAGAGATGATTGTATCATCAGCTGTAAGAGTATCTTCGTTTACGCTGAAAACGATAGTCTTAAGGTCGTTGCCTGCCGGAGCAGAAATAACAACCTTCTTAGCACCTGCATCGATGTGTGCCTGTGACTTTTCTTTTGAGCAGTAGAAACCTGTACACTCAAGTACAACGTCTACGCCAAGCTCTCCCCAAGGAAGATCAGCGGCTTTTGGCTCGCTGTAGATTGTGATTTTCTTGCCATCTACAATGATTGCACCCTCTGCAGCTTCTACGGTGTGACCATCGTATCTGCCCTGTGAAGAGTCATACTTGAGAAGATGAGCAAGCATCTTAGGATCTGTAAGGTCGTTGATTGCAACTACCTCGTAGCCGTCTGCACCGAACATCTGACGGAAAGCCAAACGACCGATACGTCCAAAACCATTAATAGCAACTTTTACTGACATAGTAAAAACCTCCTGAAATATATATTAGAAATTATCTTTTGCAAATTTAAAACTTACCTAGTATATTTTACCTCATAAAGCAGAAATATACAAGTACTTTTTTAAAAATAGTTGTTAAAAATTTAACATATTTTTATCTTTAAGAAATCTATTTATCGTTAAGTTTGTGTAAAAACAAACGTGTGCGCTCACATTTGGGGTTTACAATTACCTCATCGGGGGTTCCTGATTCAACCACAACGCCGTCTGCCATAAATATAACCTTATCGCTGACATTTGCGGCAAAATCAATCTCGTGGGTAACAATAACCATAGTAACATTTTCAGCTGCGAGAGAGCGGATAACCTTAAGTATCTCGCCTGTCAGCTCAGGGTCAAGAGCGGAAGTTGGTTCATCAAAGAACAAAATTCTTGGCTTAAGTGCAAGGGCACGTGCGATAGAAACACGCTGCTTTTGTCCGCCTGACAGCTCGCAGGGGTAATTTTCAAGTTTTTCTGAAAGTCCGACGCGTGCGAGAATTCTCTCTGCGTTTTGTCGAATTTCGTCAAATATTTCCTTCTTGTTTTCTTTAAAGTCGGGTCGCTCTTTTGCCAAAAGTTTTGGCGCAAGCATAACGTTGTCGATTACATTGTACTGTGGAAACAGATTAAAGTCCTGAAAAACAAGACCAAAGTTAAGTTGTTTTTTTCTAAGCTCTGATGCAGACATCTTTTTGTCGCTTGCCGCATCAAGAAGAAGCTCGCCATCGAGGAAGATTTTACCTTCATCGGCGCGCTCTAGAAAGTTTATACAACGAAGCAGAGTGGTTTTGCCACTACCTGAAGAGCCTATTATCGATACAACCTCGCCCTCGTTCATAGAAAAGTTGACGCCCTTTAGGACTTCTGTTTTGCCAAAGCTTTTATAAAGGTTTTTTATTTCAAGTATAGACATATTACCACCCCTTTACTCAAAGTAATTTATCTTTTTCTCTACATAAGAGAGAATAATGGAAAGGATTCCTGTGAATGCAAGGAAGTAAAGACCTGTTCCAAAAAGCGGCCATATTATTCCTTTTGATGCAAAACGTTGCGCATTCATAATAATCTCTGTAACACCGATAACGCGGGCAAGAGCACTGTCCTTTACAAGTGTAATTATCTCATTGCCCATAGATGGTGTGATGCGCTTTACAACCTGAAACAGAACAACCTTAAAGAAAACCTGTGTTTTCGTAAGACCAAGAACTTGTCCTGCTTCGTACTGTCCCACAGAAATGCTCTCGATTCCGCCACGATAAATTTCGGAGAAGTATGCCGCATAGTTTATTACAAATGCAATTATCGCCGCAGTCATTCTCGAGGATATGGGGTAGTTAAATATAAGCCCGGGTGCGTAGAGGACGACAAAAAGCTGAAGCATAAGAGGTGTTCCTCGTATAATCCATACAAATGTCTTGGATATAATACGGATAGGTGTCCATTTTGACATGCTACATAATGTTATTAAAAGTCCAAGAGGGATTGAAAGTACAAGTGTTATTAAAAACAAAAAACAGTTTGTACCAAATCCTTCAAGTAATTGCATCCATATATTCATTATGCTTTTCCTCCAAACGCAACTTCCATCTTTACTATTGCATCAAATATCATTTTTTCGGTTATCTCATAGGGGACAACGTTCATATCAGGATCCTTAAGTGTTGCCCTTAAAACGGGTAAGAGATATTCAAAGTCAACGGGTATTCCACGTTCGCTAAGGGTTGCTTCTACCCCAAGCTGTTTAATCAGGTTTCCGATTTTTATTGCTTCATCATCCTGTCCGTCAAGCATAAGCTGAACGGCAGTTGTGTAACCTATAACATCTCCGTGCCTGAATTTTTCTTCAAAGCCTTCAATCTCGGTCAGCCCATAAAACAAAGCATGGGCAACAGCCCCGTTGAAATCGTGGTTTATAAGCATACTGACCATTCCTGTGCTGACGAGAATTATAAGAACTGCCTGCTCAAACCTGTCTGTTATGCAATTGCTCCTGAAATCCTCAAGAGCACCCGCCGCTGATTCAAGCAATGGAGCGCTGCACATTCGGCTGATTGACAGGCCCATTTCGTCTTCAAAGGTTTTTTCCCGTCCCCTGGCAGAAAATTCTACCTCGTAATATTTTGCAAGGGTGTCACCCATCCCTGCCCTGAAATACTCTATTGGGGTATTAATTATTATATCGGTATCAATAAAGGTATGATATGCAGGTGCCTTAAAGTACCAGAATCCGTCATAGGCGTGGTTCTCAGTATATGTGACTGCAAGTGCTGATGATGCGGCACAGGTAGATGCAAGTGTAGGAATGGTAACAATCATAACCCCAAGCAAATCCGCAAGGCACTTTGATGTGTCAATGGCTTTGCCTCCGCCAACTCCTACAACAAAGTCTATGGCGTCTGATTTGTAGATGTTATATAATTCCTCCACGTGTTTTCGGGTGCATTCCTTGCCATAGACAACGACGTCGACGATTTCAAAGTCGTGCATAGCCACCCTTAACTTGTCAATTGATTTAGACAGAGCCGTTTCGCCACCTACAATCAATGCTCTTTTTCCAAGACAGCCACATACGTCTTTTATATTTTCGTAGGCGTCTGCTCCTATTGTGTAGTCCGTAAAATAACACTGTTTCATATGTATACAAACCTTTCGATAACCAATAAAGATCCGGTTATTTCACAAAGGTTTCCGCAGTTGCGGAAACCTTTGTGAAAAATACTATTTATGAATTACTGAGCATCCTTTGCGGCAGCAATGCCATCTGCAAGACCATACTTTTCAGCAATTTCGTTGAGCTTTCCGCTCTCTGTAAGTTCGGCAATTGCATTGTTTACCATTTCGCATACGTCGCTGCCCTTTCTGAATGCAATGCCAAAGTACTGATCACCGAATTTGTTATCTGTGTTTATTACAAGGTCAGTAAGGGTAGAGCCTTCGCCGCCTATCATACCCTGTGCGATTACAGAGTCAACAACTGCGATGTCAGCTACGCCGTTCTGTACGTCCATAAGAGCTGTTGCCATTGACTCAACGCCTGTGTAGTCACAGTTTGCAAAGTATTCCTTTGCCATAACCTCTACGGTTGCATCGTTTGTATCGTCAATTGCGCCTGTAAGCTTTTCTTCACCTGTAGAGCCTGCTTCTGCAACAACCTTTTTGCCTGTAACATCAGCCATAATTTCTTCAGCCTTGTCAGCCTTCATAACCATAGCCTGTGTGTTGTACATATAAGGCTTTGTAACTTCCCACATTTCTTTTCTGTCCTCGGTTATGCACATACCGTTCCAGAGAACGTCAATGTTCTTTGATGCAAGCTCGGTCTCTTTTGCTTCCCAGCTGATTTCAACGAACTCTACATCAACGCCGAGGCTTTCGCCTACTGCCTGAGCAAACTCTGTGTCAAAACCGGTCCACTCGCCGTTGTCATCAAGGTAGTTCATTGGCGGATAGTTGGTTACGCCAACTGTAAGAACACCCTTATCCTTGATGTACTCCCAATCGCTTGCCGCATCTGTGGCAGGTGTCTGCTGTCCGCATGCAACCAGGCTGAGTGCCAATACTGTAACTACTAACAATGCTACTAACTTTTTCATTTTTAATACATCCTTTCACCTTTGTGAATTATAATAATTTATTTTTTTCATTTGAGTTGGGGAGACAATCCCTCCACCACCTCCGGTGGTCCCCCTCCCTTTACACAAGGGAGGCTATCTAAGGCGCCAGATTTCGCGGTTGTAGTCCTCGATAGTTCTGTCGCTTGAGAAGAAGCCTGCCTTGGCGGTGTTGATAACCGCAGAGCGGTTCCATGCCTTTTTGTCAAGGTACTTCTCTTTTACTGCCGCATTTGCACTGAGATAAGACTCGAAGTCTGCAAGAAGCAGATAATTGTCCGCAAATCCGCCGTTGCCTATAACAAGAGACTTGTATAAGTCGTAGTAAATGTTGTCACTGTTAAAGGTGCCGTCAATCATGGTGTCTATAACCCTCTTGATTACGGGGTTGGTGGCGTATATCTCAGAGCTTGGCGACTTGCCGCTTGCGTAGATGTTTAATACCTCCTGAGAGGAAAGACCGAAGATAAACATATTATCATCGCCAACCTGCTGGCGGATTTCTACGTTTGCGCCGTCCATCGTTCCGATTGTAAGTGCACCGTTGAGCATAAGCTTCATATTTCCTGTGCCCGATGCTTCTTTTGATGCAGTTGAAATCTGCTCACTCAGGTTTGCGGCGGCAACTATACGCTCTGCACTTGAAACACTGTAGTTTTCCATAAACACGACCTTCATTATGTCCTTTGTTCTCGGGTCGTTGTTTACAACCTGTGCGACGTCGTTGATAAACTTGATAATCAGCTTTGCCATATGGTATCCCGGCGCCGCCTTTGCGCCAAAGATAAAGGTGGTGGGCTGAAGGTTTGCCGAAGCGTCTCCATCGGTAATCTTCTGATATCTGTAAATAATGTGCATCGCTTTGAGAAGCTGTCTCTTATATTCGTGAAGTCTCTTAATCTGCACATCAAAGAGAGAGTCAGGATTTACAACGATGCCGCTTGTGTCAAGAATGTATTTGGCAAGCCTCTCTTTGTTTTCGTGCTTGATTTTTGCAAATTTTTCGCAGAAGGCACTGTCATCTGCGAAAGGTGTTAAATTGTCAATCTGACGATAGTCTTTAACCCAGCCGTCACCGATGGATTCGCTGATGAGACTCGAAAGCTTTGGATTTGCTTTGTAGAGCCATCTGCGGAAGGTAACGCCGTTGGTCATATTTTTAAACTTATAAGGATAAATGCTGTAGTAGTCCTTAAAGGTTTCCTGCTTTAATATTTCTGTATGAAGCGCCGCAACGCCGTTTACACTGTGGCAAGCGGTGAGACAGAGGTTTGCCATACTGACCTGACCGTGTGCGATAACTGCCATATATTCAACCTTGCCAAAATCCCCGGGGAAGCGCTCCCACAGGTATTCTCTCTGGCGGCGGTCAATTTCGTGAATAATCTGTCCAAGTCTTGGCAGAAGAGTATCAACCATCTCCATAGGCCATTTTTCAAGAGCCTCGCAGAGAATTGTGTGGTTGGTGTAGGCGAAGGTCTTGCCAACGATATCCCATGCTTCGTCCCAGCCAAGACCCTCTTCGTCCATTAAGATACGCATAAGTTCGGGGATTGCAATTGTTGGGTGGGTATCGTTGATGTGAATTTGAATATACTCGGGTATTTGTGCTATGCATAAATTCTTTTTCTTGTGCTTGTCAAGAATCCACTGAATTGTGGCAGACACAAAGAAGTACTGCTGCTTAAGTCTGAGCAGCTTACCCTCGTAGTGGTTATCCTCGGGGTAGAGTACCTTTGAGATAACCTCGGCAAGCTCCTTGTTTTCGCTCGCCTTGGCGTAGTCGCCACGGTTAAACTCGCTCATATCGATTATCTCGGGTGACTGAGCCTTCCACAAACGGAGAGTGTTTATGGTCTCACTGTTAAAGCCTGTGATTGGCATATCAAAGGGCTCTGCAAGAACTGTGTTGTAGTCCACATGGCGGAACTTCATTCTGCCATCCTCGAAATATTCTTCGATTTTTCCGCCGAAGTGAATTTCTTTTGTATCCTCGGGTCTTGCAATATCCCATACGTTGCCGCCCTGAAGCCAGGGGTCGGGCATCTCTATCTGGTATCCGTCAACAATCTTCTGGCGGAAGAGACCATATTCGTAGCGTATTCCGCAGCCGTAGGCAGGAAGTTCTAAATTTGTAAGGGAGTCAAGGAAGCATGCGGCAAGTCTGCCAAGACCGCCGTTACCAAGACCTGCATCGTTCTCCTGTTCTTCAATCTCGTCAAGGGAAATGTTAAGCTCAGACAGGGCATCGCGATAAAGCTCTGTCTCTGCAATGTTCATAAGGTTGTTGCCCATGGCACGACCCATTAAAAATTCAAAGGACAGATAATAAAGCTCTTTCTGAGGCTTTTTGTCTGCCTGCTCTTTATATGCAATCCATTTTTCCATTATCTCATCACGGATGGTGAAGGAAACTGCATTGTATATTTCTTTTGTGGTGGCTTGTTCTACAGTTTTGCCGAAGTATCTGCGAACCTTGCCTGTTATTTCGTTTTTTATAAACTCTTTACGCTTTTTGTATTCGGAAGAGTTTGATGTAGTTTTTTTCATTGAATAAACCATACCTTTCCTGAAAATAGGTTCCTGATTTGTGTGCTTTGGCGAGCATCGCCAAAAGAAACAAACAGTCCTAATAATTCTACCTCATTTTGCGCATTTTTTCAAGTGGTTTTTTGATTTTTGGTTAAATTGACGGAGATAAAAAAGCCGATATTTCCAATTGTGTGGAAATATCGGCTTTTATTAGTTGTTAAAGTGTTTGATAGCTATAGTAGATAAAGGATATATATTTAAACCATCCCAGATTATATATTCACCCTTGTCATTTTCGGTCATCAGGGGAATATCAAGTGCTTTATTGATTACATCTGCAGCTTCGGTTCTTATTGTGTGCGTATCGTATTCAACAGCGATGGTCTCAGTGAGCCCTAACCTCTCGGCGGTTTTTATATATCCACCAGGATATCCGCCCGTTGTTTCTGCCATAGCTTCATAACCTAACAGGCAGATAGTCATTTTAAGTAGTTCTTCAATTGTGACATCGCGTTCGGGTTTAAATGTTCCGTCATCATACCCGTCTATAATTCCGCTTGATTTTGCATATTCTATATATGGATATGCCCAATGCTCGGGACTTACATCAGGAAAGCTCTGTTCGGTAAAACTTGCCTCTTCCATAAAATCAGGATTACTCATTACAACCATAATCTTTGTAAGCTCTGCTCTTGTAAGACATTGATATGGATTGAAGTTTCCATTTTCATCGCCTATCATAATACCGTAGTTTTTAAGGCGTTTGTTCCTCTGTGTTTCCTCGGGAGAGGGGTAGGCTGATACATTTTTGCATATATCCCATATCCTGTCTATGTGGACGATGGCGCTATCTTCTGAAGACATATTAGTAATTCTCTCGTCATCCTCAGGAGTTATGAAAAAGCTAATCCATTTATGTTCGCCTGATATAAAGGCATCGATATCGGGGGAAACGCCATCTTCATATTCAGGGATATATGTATTTTTGTCTATTAAAAAGGTTACATCCTTATTTAACTCTAAACCATCAAAGAAATAATCAATCTTAAAGGATATGGTTCCATCATCCTCATTGCACGCTAAATTTTTAACTCTGCCATGGGGTACATCAATGTGGGTGTCATAATACTCCTGAGATTGAAAATACTCCCCATTATCAGAATGTCCATAGCTTTGCGCAACCGCTGTAGCAGAACATAGTGTCAAACATAAAAGTAAACATAATATTTTTTGCATAAAACCACCCACCTTTCTATCTTTAGTGTTTACCAATGATGATGTATATTATTCTTGCGACACATTAAAACAACATATTTGCCACCTCAAATCTATCCTTGTGAATATAGGGTCTTTGTTTTATTATTTATTATATCACAAAATCGGCGAGTTGTCAACTCAAAAGAGGTAATAATTTTAACTCAAAAAAGTTAAAATGATTTAGGGGTGATATAAGTGAATATAGGTGAGGCGACAAAATTAAGGATACTGGAACTTTGTAGGGATAACAAAATTGCTGTGAACAAACTTGCGACAATAAGCGGAATAACACAATCTACATTAAGCAATATAGTTGGTGGCAGAAACAATAGCACAACGATATCAACAATTAAAAAAATTTGTGATGGTTTAAATATATCTATTCAGGATTTTTTTAAGTCAGAATTATTTGATGAGTTAGAGCAGGAGGTCAAATAAAAAAGCCGATATTTCCAATTGTATGGAAATATCGGCTTTATATTGTTTTACCCGATCAGGGATTTATAGATATTTTCGTATTCTTTAGCAGAGCCATCCCAGGAGAATTTCTGCTTCATAGCGGTTTTTACAAGGTTGTTCCAAACCTCTTTATCTCCAAAATGTTCAAGTGCCATATGGAGCGTATGCACCATATCGTGAGCATTGTATGGACCAAAGCTGAAGCCGTTGCCCTCTCCTGTGTACTTGTTGTAGGGCACCACTGTGTCTTTGAGTCCGCCTGTCTCACGCACTACAGGGATTGTGCCGTAGGCAAAGGAGATTAGCTGACTCAGGCCGCATGGCTCAAAGAGGGATGGCATAAGGAATAAATCCGCCGCCGCATACAGCTTGTGTGCCAAGTCATTTGAGAACATAATGTTGGCCGAGACCTTTGTGGGGTTGCACCATGCCGCATGGCGGAGCATTTCCTCGTATCGTGCCTCGCCTGTGCCGATTACGACAAGCTGCATATCAAGCTGCATCAAATCGTTCATTGCCTCTGCAATCAGGTCAAAGCCCTTTTGGTCTACAAGTCTTGATATAATTGCAACCATTGCCTTTTCGCCGTCAACGGGGAGACCAAGCTGTTCCTGCAGTTTCATTTTGTTTATCTTTTTTCTTGTACCAACCGAGCGGACAGTATAGTTTTCGTACAGATACGGGTCTGTCTGCGGATTGTATACAGAGTAGTCAATGCCATTGATTATTCCCGAGAGGGAGTTTGACCTTGCAAACAATAGTCCATCAAGCTTTTCGCCGCCAAGGGGAGTTTTGATTTCCTCTGCATAGGTGGGACTGACCGTTGTGACATAGTCTGAGTATACAATGCCGCCCTTTAAAAGATTGGCACAGCCGTGGAATTCCAGCTTGTCGTCTGTAAAGAAATCGGGACTGAGGGAGAAAAAGTCAGCCACAACATCTGTTGAATATATACCCTGATATCTAAGATTGTGAATTGTAAACATGGTTTTTATTCCATGGTAGAACTCGTCTCTTACATAGTAGGCATTGAGAAGGACAGGTACCATTCCCGCCTGCCAGTCATGACAATGAATAACATCGGGCTTAAAGTCAAGAGTTTTAATAACCTCAAGACACGCCTTGTCATAAAATGCAAACCTTTCAAGGTCGTTCCACTTATAAAGGTACGGGTCGCCGAAATAATATTCGTTGTCTGTAAAGTAGTAGGTAACGCCGTTTTGCTTAAGCTGAAAAAGTCCGCAGTATTTTCTGCGCCAGCCAAGAGGCACGTATGTGTAGAAGAGAAATTCCATTTTTTCGCGGAACTCTTCGGGAATACATCCGTATTTGGGCATAATCACTCTGACATCGTGACCGAGTGCCGCAAGGGACTGCGGAAGAGCGCCTAAAACGTCGCCAAGCCCGCCTGTTTTTGCAAAGGGGGCAACCTCTGAAGAACACATCAAAATTTTGCTCATATTATACACCCTTTCAGGGACATAAAGGGAGCAACCCCATATGCCCTTTTATATAATAGTTTTTTTACCGATGACCATAGGATAAGTGTCCTGACCCACAAGTTTTTTGCCGCTGCGCAGTACGACTTCCTTGTCAAAAATTACATTTTCAAGCAGACAGTTGTCCATAATATCGGATTTTTGCATTACTATGCAGTTTTCAACCGTAGCGCCCTTTCCAACGTGAACCCCGCGGAAGAGAATACTGTTTTTGACAGTTCCCTCAATAAGACATCCGTCGGCTACGATAGAATTGCTGACATCTGCGCCCTTGCCATATCTTGTGGGAACAGAGTCTTTAATTTTGGTGTAGATTGGCATATCTGCGTCTATGCCAAAAAGCTCATCACGGACGCTTTTGTTCAGAAGCTCAAGATTTGCGGCATAGAAGGACTTTACATTGTCAACCTGTCTGGTATAGCCCTCGTGCTTGTATCCGTATACCTTAAATCGGTCAAGAGCAGGGAGAAGCAAATCCTTTGATATAAAATGCTTATTGTGGGCAACCGCATCGCCGACAAGCTCTAAAAGCAGGTCCTTTCTTATAATAAACATATGCATATAAGAAAGGTTAGAGCTTTGTTGTATGGGATAAACCTGCATATCACGGACATTGTCGTCTTTATCCACATCGAGAAGAATTCTTGTAGTCAGTTCTTTTGAACTGAGCGTGCCTACCTCGTTATATATCAGTGTAATATCAGCTTCGCGCTCTAAATGAAACTTTAGAACCTCTGAATAATTTATGTTGCATATAGTGTTGCAGTTTGTGACCAATACGTAGTCCTTGCGGCTCTTGCTGAGGAAATAGGACACATCGTGTATAACGTCAATTCCCGCCTTTGTATCCGAAATATCTCCCGGCTCTCTTGGGGGAAGTATAAAGAGACCGTTACCTTTTCTGTCAAGGTCCCAATCCTTTCCTGTACCGAGATGGTCAGAGAGGGAGCGGTAGTTATAAGGTGTTGTGATACCTACGTTTATTATTTGAGAGTTAACCATATTAGAGAGCATAAAATCTATAATTCTGTATCTGCCGCCAAAGGGGATTGCGGCAAGAGAACGAACGCTTGTAAGCTCTCCCATAGCGGCTTCGGGGTTTTCTGCGAAAATAAGACCCATTAAATCGTTTTTCATATCCTTGTATCCTTTCTGTATTGATTTACCCGGGTTGGGTAAGCACTATTTAGAAATATTTTCTGTAACCATAGAGTTTTGTGCTACCTTTACACCATCTCCGATTTCAACTTCGGGAGCAATCAGGGTAATGTTGCCGGAACAGATTTTCTCGTTCACCCAATCGGTGTTTGCGTTGCTCTCGTCAGAGCCTATGCGTGCATCCGTGCCGATTATTGCACCTGTGCCGATTAAAGCCTTGTGAACAGATGCACCCTTTTTGATAACGGCACCGGGGAAGATGATTGAGTCTTCAATTTTTGCGCCTTCTTCGATAATTACGCCCTCAAAAACAACAGAGTGGTCAATTTCGCCGTAAATCTCACATCCCTCTGTTATATAGCAGTTCTTAAGCTTTGCCTCGGGAGCTACATAGTGAGGTGGTTTATTTGGAGCCTTACTGTATATTCTCCAGCTGTCATCGTCAAGGACAAGCTCCTCGTTGTCATCAAGAAGCTCCATATTTGCTTCCCACAGGCTCTGGATTGTACCAACGTCCTTCCAGTAGCCGTCAAATCTGTGGGCTATGACTTTAAGACCTGATTCAAGCATTTTCGGAATAATGTTCTTGCCAAAGTCATTATCCGAGTTCGGGTCATTCTCGTCCTCGGTCAGATATTTGCGAAGAACCTCCCAACTAAAGCAGTATACACCCATTGATGCAAGGTTGCTCTTGGGGTTTGCGGGCTTTTCCTCAAATTCTATAATGTTAGAATCTGCGTCAGTGTTCATTATGCCAAAACGAGATGCCTCATCCCAGGGGACCTCAATAACTGCTATGGTTGCATCCGCACCCACTTTTTTGTGTTGACGAACCATCTTGTTGTAATCCATTTTGTATATATGGTCTCCTGAGAGTATAACAACATATTTGGGGTTAAACTGTGATATAAAGCTTAAATTCTGATATATTGCATTGGCAGTACCTTTGTACCATTCGCCCTTGTCTGCCGATGTGTATGGCGGCAGAACATAAACGCCTCCGTTTGAACGGTCAAGGTCCCAGGACTGTCCGCTTGCGATGTAGGTGTTAAGCTCAAGGGGCTGATACTGGGTCAGAACCCCGACTGTGTCAATTCCCGAGTGAGTACAGTTGCTTAACGGGAAATCAATAATTCTGTACTTTCCTCCAAAGGGTACTGCGGGCTTTGCAACGTTTCGTGTTAGAATACCAAGTCGGCTGCCCTGTCCGCCGGCGAGAATCATAGCTACACATTCCTTTGATTTCATAATGTTTTCCTTTTGACCTTTCTGCTCACTGATTATTTTCCGCTTCTGTTTGTGAGCACCAACAAAAGTTTTTCTGTAATTATTTTTTGCCCTTATCCTTTTTAGGTTTTGGTGGGTCTGATGGAGTAAACTTCATATATACTGCCGTAAGCGGCGGCAACTGAAGCTTGATGGAGTAGGGGTATCCGTTATGCCCTTTTGTCGTTGTTTTGCACTTGCGCGTGCCTTTGCCGTCTCCGCCAAAGGTCTTTGCGTTTGAGGACATCACCGTCTCGAACTCTCCATATTCGGGAACGCCTACAACATATCCTGAGCGTTCAACGGGGGTAAAGTTTATTACAACTGCGATTTTTTCGTCACCCTTATCGTTTGCACGCATAAAGGACAAAACACTGTTTGAAGCATCGTCGGCACATAGCCACCTAAAGCCCCGCCAGTCTCCGCACTCTCGTTCTATCTCATAGAAAGAACTGTGGCTTTTATAAAAATCATTGAGATTGGCGCTGTATGCCCTCATCTTTTTATGAAGCTCGTAATCGTCAAGCATCCAATCAAGCTGCTCGGCAAAGCGCCATTCTACAAACTGACCAAACTCTCCGCCCATAAAAAGAAGCTTTTTGCCCGGATGTGCATACATATATGCGTAAAGAAGTCGAAGCTGAGCAAACTTTTCTTCATAGCTGCCGCACATCTTGTCAAGAAGTGACCGCTTGCCGTGGACGACCTCATCGTGAGACAGAGCAAGAATATAATTTTCTGAAAAGGCGTACATCATAGAGAACGTCAGCTTGTTGTGGTTACCTTTTCTAAAGAGTGGGTCACACTGCATATAATCTAAAATATCGTGCATCCATCCCATATTCCATTTAAAGTTAAAACCAAGGCCGCCTGTGTCCGCAGGTGCAGTAACTCCGCCCCAGGCGGTGGATTCCTCTGCAATCATAAGCACATTTGGGAAACGCTCAAACACTGCGATGTTTAGTTTTTGCAGAAAATCAATGGCTTCTAAATTCTCTTTGCCGCCGTATTTGTTGGGAAGCCACTCTCCACCCTGACGATTATAGTCAAGATAGAGCATACTTGACACCGCATCAACGCGCAGACCGTCCATGTGATATTCAGAAAGCCAGAAAAGGGCGTTGGAAATGAGGAAAGAAAAAATCTCTGTTTTTGTCCAGTCAAAGACCAGAGTGCCCCATTCTTTATGCTCACCCCGTCTGCTGTCAGGATGCTCGAACAGAGGTGTGCCGTCAAAGTTTGCAAGACCGTGGGCATCCTTTGGGAAGTGGGCAGGAACCCAATCCATGATAACGCCGATGCCGTTTTTGTGGCAGGCGTCAATAAATGCCTTAAGCTCTGTTGGCTCTCCGTAGCGACTGTTTGCGCTGTAGTAACCTGTCACCTGATAGCCCCAGCTGCCGTCAAAGGGATACTCGCAAATCGGCATAAGCTCGATATGGGTATAGCCCATCTTTTTGACATAAGGGATGAGAATGTCAATCATCTCGGTATAGGTGTAATAGCTTCCGTCCTTGTGGGTTTTAAAGGAGCCGAAGTGCATTTCGTAAATACTTATCGGTTTGTCATAAGGTGCAGTCTCTCTGTGGGTGTCCATCCACTTTTTGTCCTTCCACTTATACGACAAGTCCGTTGTGACAGAAGCAGTATCGGGGCGAATTTCTGAGTAAAAAGCGTAGGGGTCTGATTTTAAAATAATATCTCCGCTTTGGGTTTCAATACTGAATTTATAATTCTGACCTTTACCAATTCCGGGAAGAAAAACCTCCCATATCCCCGAGCTTTCGTGCTTATGCATTATGCCGAGGCTTCTGTCCCAGCCGTTGCCGTCGCAGACAACAGAAACAGATTTTGCATTAGGTGCCCATACGGCGAAGAGATAGCCGTCAACTCCGTCCCTGTCTGCCATTTGATGTGCGCCAAGCATACGATAGCTTTCATAGTTGGTTCCATTGTTGAAGAGATACATCGGTGTTTCGTCAATGTATGTTTTGATTAGAGTTTCTCCTTTGGGTTTTTTTTTCATTAGCATGCCCTCCAACATCTTATGTGTGAAATTTATCAAAAAACAATGAAAAATGTGTTAATAAAATTAGTTAATATTAACAATACTATTGTAACACATTTTTTGAGTATAGTCCATTGAGTTTTAGGTGAAATGTTGCACAAATTTTCTGTGTTTTTTTTGTAGATAATGAGAAAAAACGGATATTTCTATGATATGACAAAGAAAGATGGTTTATTCAATATTAGTTGCGGAACGATTACGAATAGCCGAATTTTCGTATTTATTTAATTCTTGCATTTCATATTTTGGTATGATATACTAATGAAGGTTTAGAATAATAACATACAGGCGGTGATTATATGGGGTATGATGTCAGGAAGGTTTTACTCAATCTTATATTTCCGCCAAGGTGTGCCTTCTGCCGCAAGCGACTCTCGCCTAAGGCAAAGCATTTTGTGTGTCCTGACTGTGCCAACGAATTACCCTATTGCAGGGTATATTCAAGGTGCCGCAGATGCGGCAAGCCTGTTTCTCAGGATGCCGACACAATGTGTAAAAGCTGCTACAAAAAGCGTCACTACAACACGAGAATAACATCGGCATTTGTTTATACAGACGGTGCAAAAAGGGCAGTGGTAGATTTTAAGAAAGAGAAGAACGCAGGGCTTGGAACAACACTGTCAAAATATGTTGCCGAAATGGTCAAATATGATTTTGCAGAGGTGGATTTTGATATAATTGTGTCAGTTCCGCCAAGAAGGAAAGGCGTAGGAGAGGAGCGATTTGACCAGGCCGGATGCCTTGCGTTGTATGTCTCAAAAAGGCTTGGAATCCCATATGCATCAGGGGTGCTTGCACAGACAGAGACTATAAGAAAGCAGAGCAGTCTGTCTCTTGAAGCGAGGATTGAAAACGTAAAAGACAAGTTTTTGGTAAAGAGGCCCGGGCGGATAGAGAACAAAACAGTCTTGCTTATAGACGATGTGTGCACAACAGGGGCGACCCTTGAGGAGTGTGCAAGAATGCTCAAAGAAAGCGGAGCTTTTCGGGTATATGCCGCAACAATTGCGACAGTCCCTTCAATTTAATTTTTATCAGGAGGTTTCAGATATGTCAATATGCAGTATTATCCTCGCCGCAGGCGAAGGAAAAAGAATGAAGTCAAAAAAGGCGAAGCCGCTTCAGATTGCAGGCGGCAAGACACTTATAGATTGGGTTTTAGACTCGGTCCGCGGTGCAGGGGCAGAGCGAAATATTGTAGTCATCGGCCATATGGCAGAGAGTATGAGAGCGCACCTTGGCGAGGGTGTAGAATATGCCTATCAGTATGAGCAGAAAGGCACAGGCCATGCAGTAATGCAGGGTATAGAGCCTATCTCGGCAGAAAATGGTACAGTTATGGTTGTGTGCGGAGATGCACCAATAGTAACCGCAGAAACCTTAAAGGCTGCATATAGCCAGCACAGTACAGAAAACAGAGCCGCAACAGTTATCACAGCTATATGCGACGACCCCACGGGTTATGGCAGAATTATACGAAGTGGCGGCAATGTTGTAAGGATTGTAGAACAGAAAGATGCAACAGAAGAAGAAAAAGCAATCAAAGAGATGAATTCAGGCATGTATATGTTTGATATACAAAAGCTGAAGTCGGCACTTTCAAAGCTTGACAATAACAACGCCCAGGGAGAGTATTACCTCACTGATGTAATAGAAATTCTGATAAACAGTGGCGAGACAATAGGTGCGTATGTCGCAGATTTTGAAGAAACCATCGGCGTTAATGACAGAATTCAGCTTGCAGAGGCAGACAGAATTTTAAATAAAAGAATGGTATACAACCTTATGAGAGAGGGTGTTTGTGTTATAAACCCCGAAACTGTAAGAGTTGAGGCAGGCGTTAAGGTTGGTTGCGATACAGTGATTTATCCGGGTACTATTTTAGAGGGTAACACTGTTATTGGTGAAGATTGTATAATCGGCCCAAACACAAGAATAAAGAATTGTAAAATCGGCAACGGAACAGAAGTACAGTCATCTGTTGCCATTGACAGCGAGATTGGAGACAAAACCTCCGTTGGTCCCTTTGCATATATAAGACCTAACTCAAAAATCGGCAACAACATCAAGGTGGGCGATTTTGTAGAGGTGAAGAATGCAACAATCGGCAATGGAACAAAAATATCTCACCTTACCTATGTGGGTGATGCCGATGTAGGGGAGAGGGTAAACTTTGGTTGCGGAACAGTCACAGTAAATTATGACGGCGTAAACAAGCACCGCACAACAATAGAGGATGATTGCTTTATCGGATGCAACACAAACCTTGTTGCACCTGTGACGGTAAAGAAGCTTTCTTACACTGCCGCAGGCTCTACTATTACTGACGAAGTGCCCGAGGAATCCCTGGCAATTGCAAGGGCGCGTCAGGTTGTAAAGGTAGGCTGGAGAAAGACCAAGTACAGAAAGAAATAAAATCAGGAGTAAATAAAATGTATCTTATTGCAGGGCTCGGAAACCCGGGCAGAGAGTATGTGGGTACTCGTCACAATGTGGGTTTTGAAGTTGCAGATACCATATGTGCCAAGTATGATATAAAACTGAATAAAGAAAAGTTCAGGGCGGTCTTTGGCGACGGCAGAATAGCCGGAGAAAAGGTTATTGTTGTAAAACCTCAGACCTATATGAACTTAAGTGGCGAGGCTATCCGAGAGATTGCGGACTGGTATAAGATAGATGATGAAAACATAATAATAATATACGATGACATTTCTCTGCCGGTTGGCAAGCTCAGAATTCGCGAAAAGGGAAGCGCCGGCGGACATAACGGGATTAAAAATATAATCTATCAGCTGCAGTCGGACGTTTTCCCCAGAATTAAAGTTGGAGTAGGTACACCCGAGCATGCGGATTATGATGTAAAGGATTATGTCCTTGGACATTTTTCTAAGGAAGAAACGGATATTTTGATAAAGGCGGCAATATCCGCCGCAGCCGCAGTTGAAGAGATAATACAAAATGGGGCAAAGTCGGCAATGAACAAATATAACGGAGCAGTGATTGAATAATGAGCAGTTTCCTGAACATAATGGAGGGGCTTTCGGAATTTTCGGAGCTTACCTCCGCTCTTAAATCCAATATAACACCGCTTGGCGTAACAGGTGTGTCAGACTCAGTCAGGGCACACCTTGTTTTTTGTGCGTGCGAAAAGCTTGGTGCCGGTGGCCTGGTAGTTGCATCAAACGAGGTCTCGGCGGCGGAAATATATGAGGATTTGTGCAGCTTTGCAGGTGATGACAGGGTTTTAAAATTTCGCTCATCGGAGCTTATGTTTTATGATATTGAGGCAAGAGGCCGTGATGTATTGAGTTCCAGACTCAAGGTCCTCAATTCATTAATAAAAAACGAAAAGCAGATTGTTGTCACATCTCCGGAGGGATTGCTTGGTGTTACTGCTTTAAAAGAAATATGGGAGAAGTTTCAAATAAGTCTGGCAGTGGGTGACGAGATTGAACTCGATGCCCTCACAGAGAGGCTTGTGTGTCTTGGCTATCGGCGCGTGGAAATGGTAGAGGGTACAGGGCAGTTCAGTGTAAGGGGCGGAATTGTAGATGTTTATCCTGTCGCCTGTGAAAATCCCATGAGAATAGAATTTTTTGATACAGAGGTTGATTCTGTTCGTATATTTGATGTGCAGACGCAACGGACAATTGACCGAGCCCAGGTCTTTGAGGTGCCTCCGGCAGGGGAGATGCTTTTAGATGAAGAAATGGCAGGGAAGCTATCAAAGCGACTTTTTGAGATGGCAGATAATCTCGACGAAACAAAGGAGAGAGATGCAAAAGCTGCGGCTATGCTTCGGCGTGATGGCGAGCGGATAAGGGAGAGGATTTATTTTCCGTCAATGGATAAGTATATTCCATACATCTGCGATATATATGGAAAAAAGCCGACTCTTATGGATTATATTCCAAATAATACAATAGTTTTCGTAGAAGAGCCTGCGAGAATAGCAGAGCGGGTTGAAAACAGAGAAACCGAGAGGGCAAATACCTTAGCCGACCTTTATGACAGAGGAATTATGCCGGAAATTTGCAGAGAATTTTCTATATCCTGTTTTGATGCATTAAATAGGCTTGAAGGCAGAGCCCTTGTTTGTATGAATGTTGTGTCACGCAGCTTTGGCGATGTTAAGGTAGGGCAGATTTTTGATATTGGTGCAAGAAGTCTCGGCGGCTTTGGCGGAAAGCCTGAGCTTTTGCGTGAGTCCATAGAATATTATAGGGCAAATCATTACAAAACTGTCATACTTGCAGGAACGGCAGAGCGGGCAAGAACTCTCGGACAAAGACTTGAAGAGGACGGAATTATGTGTTCTTATCAAAGCCGTCTTGAAAAGCTGCCCACAGATGGTGGCGTTGTAGTTTGCGGCGGCTCGCTTCTTCGGGGTTTTGAGTATCCCCTGATACAAACGGTTGTAATTGGCAACCGAGAGGTCTTTGGAGGAGAGAGAAAGAAGAGGAAGGCTCTCTACAAAGGGAAAAAGGGAGACAGGATTTCGGATTTTACTACCCTGAGCCCTGGTGATTATGTTGTTCACAGAAATCACGGAATCGGTCTGTACCTCGGCATAGAACAGCTGAATGTTGACGGAGTTTTAAAAGATTATTTAAAGATAAGCTACAAAAACAACGATGCGCTCTATGTGCCGACAGACCAGCTTGATATGGTGTATCGGTATGACAGAAAAGAGGGGGCGAACGTTCGCCTCAGCAGTCTTGGCGGCACCGACTGGAATAAAACAAAGCAAAGGGTAAAGGCAGCCGCTGCCGATATGGCAAAAAAGCTTGTAGAGCTTTATGCAAAAAGGGCAAATATAAAGGGCATTGCATTCTCACCGGATACTGAATGGCAAAGAAGCTTTGAGGCGGCTTTCCCCTATGATGAGACCGATGACCAGCTAAGGTCAATTGATGAGGTAAAAGAGGATATGGAAAAGCCATGTCCTATGGACAGACTTCTTTGCGGAGACGTGGGCTATGGCAAGACAGAGGTCGCTCTGCGTGCCGCCTTTAAAGCGGTGATGAGCGGATATCAGGTGGCATATCTTGTGCCCACCACCATTCTTGCAAGTCAACATTATAATACCTTCAGGCAGAGGATGATGGATTATCCTGTAAATATCGGGATGTTGTCAAGGTTTACAACTCAGACAGGGCAGAAAAACATTATAAAAGGTTTGTCCACGGGAGAGGTGGATATAATAATCGGCACACATAAGCTACTTGGAAAGAATGTAAACTTCAAAAAGCTCGGGCTTTTGATAATAGACGAGGAACAACGCTTTGGTGTAGGGCACAAGGAAAAGATTAAAGAGCTTCGCTCTGAGGTGGACGTGCTCACCCTTTCTGCAACGCCAATTCCAAGGACGCTTCATATGTCTCTCAGCGGAATTCGGGATATGAGCGTCATAAATCAGCCACCGGGAGACAGACATCCTGTTGAGACCTATGTTATGGAATATGATGAGGAAATAGTAAGAGAAGCAATCGAGAGAGAGCTTGCAAGAAATGGACAGGTTTATTATCTTTACAACAGAGTTGACGGAATTTATAAAATTGCCAACCGTATTGCAGAGCTTGTACCAAGTGCAAGAGTTGCAGTGGTCCACGGCAAAATGAACGAAACCGAAATTGAAAACGTTATGATGGAGGTAGACGGCGGAGAAGTTGATGTCCTGGTTTGTACAACCATAATAGAGACAGGTTTAGATATTGCAAATGTAAACACAATTATCATAGAAAATGCCGACAGACTTGGGCTCTCGCAGCTTTATCAGCTGCGTGGAAGAGTGGGAAGAAGCAATCGCATAGCCTTTGCCTATCTGACATACAGACGCAACAAGGTTTTGTCCGAGGATGCAGAAAAACGACTTCTTGCCATGAAGGAGTTTACCGAATTTGGCTCAGGCTTTAAAATAGCTATGCGTGACCTTGAAATAAGAGGAACGGGAAATTTAATAGGAGCTCAGCAGAGCGGGCATATGGACAGTGTCGGCTATGAAATGTATTGCAGAATTTTAGAAGAGGCCGTGAGTGAGCAAAAGGGTATTGCGGCAAGGTCAGAGACAGAGACGGCTATTGACCTTCCTGTTACGGCTTACATCCCTGAAAGTTATATCACAGACCATAGCCGAAGAATTGGTGCATATAAGAGGATTGCCTCGATAGACAGTCGGGACGCCTTTTATGACACTTATGATGAAATCGAGGACAGATATGGCACTGTACCACAATCTGTGTCTAATTTGATGGAGGTTGCTCTTATAAAAAAATATGCAAGCAGGTTTGGTATTGCCGAACTTACAGGCGGTGCAGAGCAGATAATTATGAGGTTTGATACGGAGAATATTCCCGATATGAGTGGTCTTGTTCAGGTTATGAATGAGTGTGGCGGAAGCTTGTTTATGACAAACCCAAATCAGCCAAAGCTTCATTTTAAAATAGCCAAACCCAATTTTAAGACAGAGGGTCAGTACCTTAAAGAAGTATGCAATCTTTTAGAAGGCCTTGTGCCTGAAGATGAGGAGCCGGAGGCGGATTGTAAATAAATTGAAAATTTTTTAAAAAAGGGTAGATAAAATTTAAAAAGTATTGTATAATACTTTTCAAGTGAATTAAACTCTGAAATAATATCACAAAGGAGAGAAGAAAAGTGGAAAACGAAAACAAAGACCTTCAGGGCGTAGAGCAGGAAAATACTCTTACCCCCGAGGAGAGAGTCAGAGAAGACATCAGTGCAAAAATTGCTGATGCTGCCGCTGAGGTTGAAGAAGAAATCATAGCAGCCGAGTTTGGCGAAGAAGCCACAGAAGTTGCATCAGAAGAGACTATGGACGAAAGCTGGAGCGACGAGGCATGGGAGGGTGCAGGTCTTGAAGATGAAAAGCCGGAGCCCGTACGTGTTACCGTAAAGAGAAACACCTTTATACTTTCTCTTATTGCATCTGCAGTTCTTGGCGCCCTTATCTTGTTTATGGGAATGCAGATTCCAAAATGGATAGAGGCAATGCCCGAGGGCAGTAAAATTGCTTCTGTAAACGGCACAGAAATTACCGACCTTGATGTAAGTTACTACATCTACGCTCAGGCGGCTACCTATGCTCAGGAAAATGGTTATACAGAGGAAGATATGAGAGACTTTGAATGGGATCAGGAAATTGATGGTGAGAAACTTTCAGATATAATAAGAAAGAAAGCTATAGATGATGCCGTAAACGAGGTTCTTCTTATACAGAAGGGTGCAGAAAATGGCGTAACTCTCAGTGATGAAGAAAAGGCGCAGATTGATACGCAATTGGCGGGAATTACATCTCAGTATGGCGAAGAGGGCTTTAGTCTCAGAGCAAGAACTATGGGAATTTCCAGCGCTAAGCAGTACGCAAAAATGTACGAAAAGGTTATGACTGTACAGGCAGTTGAAGCTGATATAGAAGCAAGTCCTGACAAGTACTATCCTGAAGATGTAAGCGTACTCAACGATTATATTCAGCCAAACGGCGCATCTGTTAAGCACATTTTAATCAGCACAGAGGCAGAAGAGCCTGCTGAGGGAGAAGAGGCAGCGCCCGTTAACAAGGAAGAAAAGCTTGCGCTTGCCCAGTCAATTCTGGAGAGAGCAAAGAACGGCGAAGATTTTGATGCACTTGTAGATGAGTTTAACGAAGACCCGGGTGCAACTGATGCCGGATATACATTTGGCGAGGGTGAAATGCAGCCCGAATTTGAGGGTGCATCATTTGCACTTAAAATCGGCGAGATAAGTGATATAGTTGAAACCTCTTACGGATACCACATTATAAAGAGAATTCCCGGTATGAATGAGCTTCAGGCTTATTGGGAAGCACAGGGTAAGGGTATCAGAATAAACGAAAGAAAGCTTGCAAAGATTTCTGTTGAGAAGGTTATGGCAGATGTATTCAGCGCAATAGATGAGCTTGATGCACAGTCAGCAAAGTAAATCGTAAACCAAAAAGCCGTAATGCGGATATCCGCATTACGGCTTTGTTCTTTATTGTACCTCGTAGAAGAAAAGTCTTGCTTGTCTTGGCTCGGTAAAGCTAATATCAAGCTTGCCACCTGATGTGGTAAGTTCTTCTTTTGTGTCCTCGTCAATCAGGACGCATTTTTCGTTTTCCGCCATAAATGGCAAGGTTACTGTAAGTTCTCTCTCGGGGCAGTTCTCCTGACAGAAGGCAAAGAGAACACCTTTTTTTGTTTCGGGGTCGTAATATGTATACGAAATCAAATTGTCCGTCTCTTCCCTCTCGTGCCACGGTGTCAGTGTGTACATATCCTTTAAGAGATAGGGGTTTACCTTTTTCCATTCTTTAAGTCCAAATCTCAGCATATCAAACTTTTGTTCTTCGTCATACACAAACTGAGAATCAAC
>JAZNCD010000072.1:0-29050 GCA_045587365.1 Clostridia bacterium | reverse complement strand
CTCTGCCGCCACAAATATCGGCCTTTCATCATCTGCAATTATCTTCAGAAGCTCTTCATCGGTATACTTTTTTGCATCAGCCTTGAATATATCAGGTCTACCTGCGTGATGCACATCAAGCACCTGACAAAGCAGCTTGTTTATTCCATTTAAATCATTTTCCTTTGCTCTTCTTATGTCCATTTCTGCACCTCCAAAATATATCTTCCTGAGGTAACCTCCTCAACCGCTGAAAGCATTGCGCTTAAATGCGGCTTTGGAGATTACTCTCATTTTTACAAGCTATTTACCAAAGAAACCGGACTTTCACCTACCAAGTGGCGGCAAAAAAGGCACCTTTCTCTTATTTAGCTTATTCTTCTCTTCCCTCAAACTCAAAATCAATTCTTCTAAAACCATTCCACAAGGTTTTTGTCATAATACCATCCCCTGTTAAAATCTGTTATTTTATAAATGACAAGCCATAGGCAAAAGCCGTAAGTATAATCACAAATCCAAAGTTATATATGTGAAACGCGCCGAGATATCTTGCGATTTTCCCCGGGTTATGACGGACATACTCTTTAAAAGTGATAAGACTTGCAAGTGACGCTATAAGTGTGCCCGCTCCACCTATGTTTACGCCAAGGAGCAAATCGTGATAGTTATTTGTAAACTGCGAAAGCAATATAGCCGAAGGCACGTTGCTTATGACCTGACAGGACAGAACTGAGAAAATCAAGGTGTTTTTCTCCATAAGCGAGCCTAAAAAATTGCGGACAACATCAATCCTTGCCATATTTCCTGCAAAGACAAAGAAAAACACAAAGGTCAGAAGCAATGGGTAATCCACCGCCCTCAGTGCCACTTTGTCAACAAACAACAAAACTATAAGTATAATCAAAAAACCAAACTGATAGGGGACTGAGCGAAACACTATTGCAATCGATAGGGCAAAAAGCGAAAGATACAATACTGTGCGCCAAAGCGGAAGCTCTATCTTTTCCTCCCCGATTTCAAGAGGCTCTGATTTTACACAAAGACAACAAACTGTTATTATGGCAACAGACACTATAAACAGAGGTGCCATAATTGACACAAACTCAAGATTTGGAATATCAAATTTATAATATAAATACAAATTCTGCGGATTACCAAAGGGAGTCAGCATTCCGCCAAGATTTGCGGCAATGTTTTGCATTATAAATGTAAATGCCATATATTTTTCTTTGCAGGTAACAGAGAGAACAAAATATCCAAGGGGCAAAAATGTCAAAAGTGCCATATCATTTGCGATAAGCATGGACCCCATAAAGGTTATGTACACAAGGGCAAGAATGCTCATTCTGGTGGTTTTAAATAGGTGAACAACCCATTTTGCAAGAACATAAAAAAAGTTTATATTCTTCAGCGCACACACAACTGCCAGAACGCAAAAAAGACAGGTTATCGTCCTGAAGTCAATATATTCAAGATACGCCTCATCGGGTGACACAATAACGCTTGTTATTACTGCCAGCACCAGGGCAATAACCATAACTATATTCTTTTTAATAAATCCTGTTGTCATTAAAACTCCCCTACCCTTATCCTAATGATTGCAGATTTATTTTATCACTGAAACACCATAATATCAACAAAAAACGACAACATTAAAATAAACGTTGTCATTTTGTAAATTAAGTTATAAAAAACTTTACTAAACCCGCTGTTGTTCCTATCCATTTAATTACATTTAAATTTTACTATTGCAATCATTACAAAAATATAGTATAATATAATAAATTTGTAAAACAAGATAAACAAAACGGAGGTAAAAAATGAAAAAAATAATTAGTATTTTACTCGTAACAGTTCTCGTTGTAGCATTGGCTGCCTGCGGTGCTGCCGGCACAAAGATGACAATGGGTACAGGCGGAACATCCGGGACCTACTATGGTTACGGCGGCGTTCTCGGTCAGTACATTACCAACAACGCAGGTATTGGTGTTACAGTTGTTTCCACAGACGGCTCAAAGGCTAACATTCAGGGTATAGCTGCCGGCGACTATCAGCTCGGCACAGTACAGTCCGATGTTATGGCTTACGCTTGGGAAGGCTCACGCTCTTTCGAAGCTGACGGCAAGGTAGATTCCTTCCGTGTTGTTGCAGGTCTCTATGCAGAGTCTGTACAGCTTGTAACAATGAACCCATCTATCAAAAGTGTTGCAGACCTTAAGGGCAAGAGCGTATCTATCGGCGCTCCGGGCTCCGGCGTATACTTCAACGCAATTGATGTATTGACCGCTGCAGGTCTTACAGAGGCTGACATCAAGGCTCAGTATCAGTCATTTGCAGACTCAGCTGACGCCCTCAAGGATGGCAAGATTGATGCTGCGTTTATCGTTGCAGGCGCTCCTACTCCTGCAATCACAGAGCTTTGCACAACAAGCAACGCTTACCTCGTACCTATCGATGGCGAAGTTGCAGAAAAGCTGATGGCTGAGTGTCCATTCTACACTGTATACAACATTCCTGCCGGTACATACAACGGCCAGACAGAGGACGTTCAGACAATCACAGTTAAGGCTACTTTGATTGTAAGTGCAGATGCAGCTGAAGAAGATGTTTACAAACTCACCGCAGCAATCTTTGATAACATTGAAGCGATTACCGCTGAAAACGCAAAGGGTGCTGAGCTCAGCATTGAAAACGCAACAAGCGGTATGACCGCTCCTTTCCACGCAGGTGCGGCTAAATATTTTGCAGAAAAAGGTGTAGAAGTAGTAACTGAATAATTTCTTGTTCTACTAAAAATTAAAACTGATTGGCTGCGACATATCTTGCCGCAGCCAATTTTTGCTAATTATTCAGGAGGTTATATATGAGCTTTTTTAAGAAAAATAAATTGGCACATACTGCAGAACCTATGGATTTAGATTCGGTAATGAAAAAGTTTGACAGAGAGTCAAACACTCGTGTATGGGAGGGCAAGGCGAAAATTGTTATATCATCAATTCTTGCTATTTTCTCTCTGTTCTGCCTTTATGTGACATTATTTGCAAGCTGGCTTGAAGAGCACAGACTTACCACATTTGTGGCATTTATAATATTAATTGGGTATCTGACCTTCCCCGCTAAAAAGGGTGTTCAGAAAACCAACCATATGCCCTGGTATGATATTGTTGCCATGTTTTTAGGCACAGGTGCTTTCCTTTACTTTACATTCAATGCAATCGAAATAATTCAGCAAGGCAGCAAATTTGAATGGTACCAGATTATAATTGGAATTATCGGCATTTTATCTATTATCGAGGTATGCCGCAGAAGCGTTGGTCTGCCCATAGTTATAGTTGCAGCAGCTTTTATTGTGTATGCTATTTTCTGGGGTGTGGCAAATCCGACTCTCTGGGGAAAACTGAACTACATTGTTCGCTACCTTTTCTATGGTAAAGAAGGTATTTTGTCCACACCTATCAATGTTTGCTCCAAATTTATTGTTGTATTTATAATTTTTGGTGCATTCTTAGAGAGAACAGGAATTGCCGACTTCTTTATCAAGATTTCAAATTCAATAGTTGGCGGATTTTCAGGCGGACCCGCAAAGGTTGCAGTTGTTGCCAGCGCTCTTGAGGGTATGGTATCGGGCTCATCTGTTGCAAACACAGTTGGCTCAGGCTCTGTCACCATTCCCCTTATGAAAAAAACAGGCTATAAACCCGAATTTGCAGCAGCAGCCGAAGCATCGGCTTCCACAGGCGGACAGATAATGCCACCGATTATGGGTGCCGCGGCATTCCTTATGGCTGACTATGTAGGCGTACCCTACAGTAACATTGTAGTTCGCGCAATACTGCCCGCTGTTTTGTACTTTGCAGGCATCTTTATTGCAGTACATTTAGAAGCTAAAAAAGAAGGTCTCCGAGGTCTTACAAAAGAAGAACTTCCAAGGATTCTGCCCCTTCTTAAGCAGACATATCTGCTTCTTCCTTTGATAATCCTTATTTATCTTGTAGGAACAAGCCAGAAGTCAATTCAGTATGCAGCGGCTATTGCAATTGTTGTAGCCATCGTTGTAAGTCTGTTTAATAAAGAAAATCGCATAACACCCAAAAAGATATGGGAAGCGCTTGCAGCCGGTGGTCAGGGAATGATTACCGTTGCGGCCGCCTGTGGCGTTGCAGGTATAATCGCAGGAACAATTACAATGACAGGTCTTGCAAATGTAATGATAAACGGCATTGTTGCACTTGCCGGCAATCAGGTTATCATTGCACTCTTTCTTACAATGCTTTGTTGTATTGTTCTTGGTATGGGCGTGCCTACCACTGCCAACTACTGCATTATGGCGGCTACCTGCGCACCAATTCTTGTGCGTATGGGCGTTCCTCAGATTGCGGCTCACTTCTTTGTTTTCTACTTTGGTATAGTGGCAGACCTTACACCACCTGTTGCCCTTGCGGCGTACGCAGGCGCGGCAATCGCTCAGGGCAACCCGATGAAGACAGCATTCACGGCGACAAAGCTTGCAATTGGTGCATTTATTGTACCTTACATATTTGCACTTAACCCGGCAATGCTCTTTATTGACACCAATGCTATGGAGATTGTATCCATAAGCGTAACCTCCCTTGTTGGTATGTTTGCTCTATCAGCATCTCTTGAGGGATATCTTATTCATCATATGCCTTGGTATCAGAGGGCCATCAGTGCTGTCGGCGGCCTCTTTCTGATATACCCGGGTACTGCGACAGACATTGTAGGCATATGCCTTGTTGCGCTTGTTGTTGTTGCTCAGGTTATTACAAGAAAGAAGTACATAGCTATAAAATAATCTTTATATTTGGTAGATATAGCAATCCCCTGTATGCCGTGGCATACAGGGGATTTTTGTTATTACTTTATTACCTCGGACAGATTTTGCATTATACTGCCCGCAATCTGCGGGTCATTCATTGTATAGATATGTATGTTGTTTACTCCATTTGCAATCAGGTCTATTATCTGCTCGGTTGCATAGGCAATTCCGGCCTGACGCATTGCAGCAGGGTTATCCTCAAACCGCTCTACAATAGACACAAATCGTCTTGGCAAATGGGTGCCTGAGAGAGAACATATCCTCTTTATCTGCTTTTCCTTAGTGACCGGCATAATCCCTGCACATACAGGAATATCTATTCCTGCCCGAAGCAGCTTATACATAAAGCTGTACATTATATCGTTGTCAAAAAACATTTGTGTTGTCAAAAACTCACATCCTGATTCAACCTTTGTTTTTAACGATGCAATGTCTGCCTCGAGACTGTCTGCGTCAGGATGACCTTCGGGATAGCATGCGCCACCAATACAAAAATCTCCGTACTCTTTGATTTCTCTCATCAAGTCACAGGCGTGCTTATACTTGCTGGAGCGCACTCCACTTCCATCCGATGGCATATCACCTCTCAGGGCGAGAATGTTCTCTATATTCTTTTCTTTAAGGCTGGAGAGGACTTCTTTTATCTTCTCCCGCTCCGATGCAATGCAGGTAAGATGAGCAAGGACTGTCACACCATTTACATTCTGTACTTCGTTTGCTATTTCAACAGAATTGTCGCAATTTGTACCGCCGGCTCCGTATGTAACGCTCATAAAATCAGGCTTCAGCTTTGCCATATGGGCAACAATCTCTTTAGATGACTCAAGCTCTGACCCCTGCTTTGGCGGAAAAAGCTCGCAGGAAATTGTTATCTTTTTACTATTTATCAGTTCCGATACTTTCATCTTCTCATCTCCACTATTTATTAGCTATCAAGTTATAACCAATTTTATATACATCTCCTGCACCCATAGTAATAAGAACATCTCCTTTGCCTATATTATCTCTGAGATATCTCTCTATGGCACCCATGTCGCTCATATAAACAACATTTGGAATCTTAATTGCCAAATCGCAGGAATGAATAGTGCCGTCGTACTCTTCTCGCGCAGGATATACATCGCATATTATTGTCTTGTCTGCGATTTGCAAAACCTCTGCAAAATCATCAAGAAGCGCCTTTGTGCGAGTGTAGGTATGGGGCTGAAAGGCCACCCACAATCGATTTTTAGTCATATTTCTTGCAGCATCCAATGTTGTCTTGATTTCTGTCGGATGGTGTGCATAGTCATCAACAACAAGACATCCGTTTACCTCGCCAAGCTTGTCAAAACGTCTCTTTGCACCGCCAAAATCTTCAAGTCCTGATTTTACAGCCGTCATTGAAAGTCCAAGAAAATCTGCCGCCGCAGTGACAGCCAACGCGTTCAACACATTATGCTTGCCCGGCACGTTCAATTTAACAGATACAAGCTTTTCACCTCTGCAAATCACATCAAATTCCGCACATCCATCCTCATGGTACACAATATCTTGCGCAGAATATTCTGCATTTGTATCTTCAATTCCATATTTTATGACTTTTTTATCTACATTTTGCACAACCTCACATGCATTTTTATCGTCAGAACAAACAATAATGGCTCCGAGAGGGTGTGTAAGGCTTGCAAATTTTTTAAAAGATGATATAATATGTTTAATACCACTAAAATAATCAAGATGGTCTTCCTCAACATTTGTAATAATTGACAAAAATGGTTTGAAGTGCAAAAAACTTTCTACATATTCACACGCTTCAAAAGGAAGATAATCTTGTTTTCCTATGCGAAAGTTTCCACCTATCTGAGGCAGTTCTCCGCCGACCAAAATTGTAGGGTCTGTGTCTGCCGCCATCAACACCAATGAAAGCATAGAAGTAGCTGTTGTTTTTCCGTGAGTACCTGCAACCGCAATGGGGTATTTATAAAGCTCCATAAGCGCACCAAGGAGTTCTGCCCTCTCAATGGTTGGCACTCCCATAGCGTACGCTGCGGCAAGCTCGGGATTATCTTTAGATATTGCAGCGGTATAACAAACAAGATCAGGGTCCTTTATGTTCTCGGCTTTTTGCCCGATATAAATCGTGGCACCCTTTGTCGCAAGGTCATCTGTCAATACAGACGCGCGACTGTCAGAGCCCGATACCCTGTACCCAAAGTGGAGCAGCATATTTGAAAGTGCGCTCATACTTATTCCGCCAATTCCTATCATATGGATTTTGGCACCCTGGGGAAGTTGAGATATTTTGAATTCACTCATTTTCTTGCCTTCTTTCAGTTTATTTAAGAAAAATAATTAAAATCAATATTTTTTATTTAGCCGCCTCAAGCGGCAAGGGGGAAACTATGACAATTACAGACATCCGTGTTAGAAAAATCAATTCGGAGGGACGTATGAAAGCAGTCGTTTCTGTTACATTTGACGACGCATTCGTAATCCACGACATTAAGGTAATCGAAGGACAGGAAAAACTGTTCATCGCTATGCCAAGTCGTAAAACTCCTGAGGGTGAGTTTAAAGACATCGCTCATCCTATCAATGCAGAAACAAGAGAGCTGCTTCACAGCGCTATTCTTGAAAAGTATCAGGAAGTCGCAGACGCTCCGGATGCTGAAATTCTGTAACAAAACCATACATACCCCCGCCTGATTGGCGGGGGTTTTATTTTGCATAAATTCCTATTCGGGAATGACCTTTTTGTTCATGGTCCGCCTGATTATCTCTATCACATTTACGTTACCCATACTGCCGGCGATCGTCATTCTTGTCAGCTTTTCGACCCCCTCGGATGGCAGATTTACATCGTATTCTGCATCAGTAGTCTTATCATCCACAAGAAGCTGCACCTTATATCCTGCCTCTCTTGCCAGCTCTTTAATCCCCTCGTTGTAATCTCCATAAGGGTAGGCAATCATATCACATTCGCGCCCAAGGTTTACCTCTATATCATGCTTGGACTTTCGTATCTGTCTGACCGCCTCGCCCACATCAATGGATGTCATTCTCTCGTGACTTACAGTGTGGGACTGAATTTCTATAAGTCCACTGTCTTCCATTTCTTTTGCCTGCTCCCATGTAAAATGAGAATTGTTTACCTTGCCCTCGCCGGCAATTGCTCCTACGGTATCAGTTACGACGAATATAGTCGCAGGTATACTCAGCTCCTTAAGGATAGGGAATGCAATTTCATAATTACTTAAATACCCATCATCAAAGGTTACGATTATTGGATTTTGGGGTAGCGAAATGCTTCCGTCATCACACATTACATACTCATAGTAAGAGCGCAGACTTATCGGCGTAAAGTTAACGCTTATCGCCGTCATGTGAAGACGAAAATCAGAGGGTGAAATCAACGAAATAGATTCTTCGTTTGAAAATTCATCCGTTGTGATATGATGATACAGAAGTATGGGCACCTTGGTGTTTTTCTTTGTTTCTCTCCATTCATTAAGTGCCTTTTCTTCCTCTGTAAGCTCTACCTCAGGCTCAGGATTGTTCTGCCCTGTCAGGTTATTGAGCCAATCCGGTGCCTTGGATGTTGCAGAAACCGACATACTTCCAAACATAACGGTCAATGCAATAATTGCGCATAAAACTCTAATAAAGTTTCTTTTCATAATCTCCAAAAACCTTTCCTGCGTTATCAATAAACTCCTCGTTTGTTTTCGTTCTGACAATCCAGTTTATCATATTTTCAGTTACCTCTGATGCAGGCTTATCCGCAAGAGCACGCCGCATCCACCACATTGTTTCAATTTCTCTCTGATTGAGAAGAAGCTCTTCTTTTCTCGTTCCGGATTTTGATATATCAATAGCCGGGAAAATTCGCTTCTCCTGAAGCCGTCTGTCAAGATGAACCTCCATATTTCCTGTCCCTTTAAACTCCTCAAAAATGACATCATCCATACGGCTGCCCGTCTCTATAAGCGCTGTTGCAAGAATGGTAAGACTACCACCCTCTTCAACGTTTCTCGCAGCTCCGAAAAATCTCTTGGGACGATACAGTGCCCCCGGGTCAAGTCCGCCTGACAGAGTTCTTCCCGATGGGGTAACAACAAGGTTATATGCCCTTGCAAGTCTTGTTATACTGTCAAGAAGTATCACAACATCCCTTTTATGCTCCACAAGGCGCTTAGCCCTCTCCAACACAATCTCTGCCACCTTGGTATGATTTTGTGGCTCTTCGTCAAAGGTAGAGAAGATAACATCTCCTTTTATACTTCTTTGCATATCGGTGACCTCTTCGGGTCTTTCATCTATCAAAAGTACAATCAGGGATACATTGGGGTTTCCCTCTGTAATACTGTTGGCAATGCTCTTAAGAAGGGTTGTTTTGCCCGCCTTAGGTGGTGCAACTATGATACCCCTTTGACCTTTTCCAACAGGGACAACAAGGTCAATAAGCCTCATTGCATATTGATTCCCACCCTGTTCAAGGCGAAGCCTTTCAGTTGGATATATGGGTGTCAGGTCGTCAAAAGACTTTCTTTTTATCGAAACATCAACAGGGTCTCCATTTACGCTCTGCACATACAAGAGCGCCTCAAATCGCTCTCCCTCGTGCTGCATACGACTGTTGCCGATAATAAAATCTCCGGTTTTTAAATTAAATCTGCGAATAAGATTTTGCGAAACATACACATCATTCTCTCCTGACTGATAGTTATCACTTCGCAAAAAGCCATATCCGTCTGTCATTACCTCCAGAACACCACTCATAAGGTTTGTTCGCCTTACAGGGTCGCTGTATTGAGCATCATCCTCTGATTCTGACGATCTTCCCACTTTAATATTTTTCTCCCTTTGAGAAACTTTATTCTCTTCTGCATTGCTTTTCGCATCAACACTTTTCGATGTCTGAGGCTCTGTTGTAGCTTTTGAAGCCTCCGTTATTTTCTCGATAAGCTCTTGTTTTTTAAGCGAGGTAAAGCCTTTAACTCCCGCGTCTTTCGCCATTTTACGAAGCTGAGTTATTTTTAGTTTATCAAGCTGCAGATTTTCCATAATTAATCTCCATTCTGAGTCTGGTCATTGATTTCTATATCATATTCATTTACTTCCTCATCGGAAATAAATATATTTACAATGGGATTTACATCGTAAATCCTCTTTGCTATTGCTGAGCTTTCAATAGTTGTGACAATGTCCCCATTCTCTCTCAGAGGACTTATTGCGTATACAACAGTAAAAATAATAAATACAATCAATGTACCCTGAGCCGCACCAAACAAAAGTCCCGCAAACCGATTTAACAAGCCGATTATGGGCAATTCGGATATAACAATCAAAAACTTCTGAGCAATCCATATTATTATTCTGGACAAAACCAATACCACAACAAATGATACTATGTCAAGAACAAGTTTTGACGCTCCACCTGCTGCATTCTCTATCATTCCTCTCTGCCCCTCAGCCGCTGCAGCCTGTAAAAATTCAGGAAGTTTGTCTATGCCCTCACTCTGGGTATGCGCATATAAAACATTTTGTATGCTTTCAAATATCGCCGTCTTTACCCCGATTGCTTCAAGCAGCTCTGACACAATCGGATAAAGCATCCACGCAAGAATAAGAGATGCCGCAAGGGATAACATTCCGACTATTGACTTAACAAATCCCCGTTTAAATCCCCATATGGCAAAAAAAGCAATAATTACGACCACAATTATATCCATATAGTTACAGGTCATAACACTCCTCCTTAAATTCTATTTCACACTTATTGACTCTGCCTGAGCCGCACCAACTGCAAGAACCCTCTTATCCCTGCCATAATACCCTACATCCTTTATGTCGTGCTCAACACTGACAATTCTTTTTTCCTTGCCTCTGGCACTTACCCGGGTAAGCCCTCTTTGTTGTGCGACAACCGCAGACTTTTCGCTTATTGATACCGCTCTTATGTCCCCTGATGCCGTATAAGAGCCACGCAATTTCCCCGAAGTTGAATAAAGCTCAAGTACCGAGTTGCCGCGCTTATCAAGCGTTACAACCCCGATTGTATCATCAGTTTCTATATTATATAGAGAAGCACTTTTGCCAACAAGCGAAATGCTGAATTTTTCCTTTCCCTTTGTTGAGTATCCCACAATATGATTATCGGTTACAACAATCAGCTTGTTTGGCGAAACAAAGTTCATATTTACGGCTATCTCTCCCGGTCTGTCTACTGTCGCAACCAGCTCTCCGCGACGCGTATCTATAAACTGCACCCTTGTATCTGCACGGCTTGAGTTACTGATAAGCTGAGCAACCACAAGAAATCTTCCATTATCCGATATCTCTATATCCGAGATATATCCGCTGCCACTGTTCCAGGTATAAAGCTCTTTGCCTCGCTTATTAAAGACAATTACCCTGCCTTTGTATCCATCAGTATCCGTAGCAAAGGCGGCATATCCGCTCTTGGTAATCTTTGCAGATATAATATCGTTTCCAAGTTGAAAATTCTGCTTCATTTTGCCGTCCTTGTAAACTGCGGCAAAGTGGTTTCCCGCAAGGTCAGACAGTAAAACATAATCACCGCCAACCTCTACAAAAGGATTTGACAACGCCTCGTTTATCTCCCACTTAACCTTACCGTCGGACCGCACAGACCTTACGCCGCTGTTGTTGTAAACAAGAACATCTTCTCCCATCAGCTTTGTCGCATATTCATGTCCTGTGTTAAATGGAATATCAACCGTTTTTGTGCCACCCACTGCAGAAAAAGAAGACGTCACCACAGAAATAACAACAACTATGACTATTATGGCTGTCAAAACCTTTGCAGGATAAAAGTTAAAACGTTTTTTGCCTATATTGACAGACGCAGATTTGTTAAATGCAGCCGACAAAAAGCCAAAACTCTTTTCAGTATACGCTTTTGTCTTTTCTATATATTTATTTTGTCTCACGTCTGTTCATTCCTTTCATATAAGTTCTATAACTCAGTAAAAAACTTTTTTCAAAAACAACCCCTCAGGCGGAGCCGTTACTCCGCTTCTGCGTCGGTCACAGCTTTTAATAATCTGTGGTATATCAGATGACAATATCTTGCCAAAACCCGCTTCAACTATCGTCCCCGTTATAATTCTTACCATATTGTAAAGAAAAGCATCCGCCTCAACCGTCACGGTAATCAACTCTTTGTTTTCATCATCAAAAGATACCGAGCACTCCCTGACTGTCCGCACCGTGGTTTTCTGGCTTCCGCCTGCCGCCATAAATGCCGAAAAATCGTGCTTTCCGACAAAACACTTTGCCGCCTCAACCATTTTTTCTTTGTCAAGGTTATAGGGCAAATACCAGCTGTAGCCAACAAAAAAGGGATTTCTTATTCTGCCGTTCCATATCTTGTATATATATTTCTTCCCTTTTGACGAAAACCGTGCATTAAAGTTTTCGTCAACATCCCACGCCTCTAATGCCGCAATATCATTATTTAGTCTGTAATTTAAAGCATAAGGAAGCTTTTCTGTGGGGATGCTCGTGTTTGTTGTAAAGTTCATAACATAATCAAGGGCGTGTACCCCTGCATCCGTACGACTGCAACCTGTAATCTTTATCTCTTCTCCCGTGATTTCCGACAAAGCTTCTTCAAGTGTTTGTTGAACGGTAATTCCGTTTTTCTGAAACTGCCACCCATGATATTTACTGCCATCATAGGTCAGGCGCATCGCTACGTTTTTCATACACTTTCCCTCTTGGTTTTACACCGAAAAAATATTTAATACTATCACTACTGCAAGAAGCAGAAGCATCACGCCTCCTGCCGCCGCATCATTTATGTCATACTTTAATTCATTAAGGCTTGTTCGCTCCGCTCCCCCACGGTAGCACCGACACTCCATTGCCGTTGCAAGCTCATCGGCACGCCGAAAGGCGCTGATGAACAGTGGCACAAGTATTGGCACCATCGACTTTGCTCTTTGCAAGAGACCACCCGATTCAAAATCTGCACCTCTTGCCGCCTGAGCTTTCATTATTTTGTCCGTCTCCTCCATCAGTGTTGGTATAAACCGAAGAGCAATTGACATCATCATAGAAAGCTCGTGGGCAGGTAGCCCGATTTTCGTAAATGGTCTGAGCAGATTTTCCATTCCATCAGTTAAGGATATAGGAGATGTCGTAAGTGTCAACAAGGATGTTCCAAGCATCAAAAATGTCAACCTCAGTACCATAAACACTGCAAATCTTATACCCTCATAGGTTATTTTTAAAAAGCCCCATTGCCACGCTATCTCTCCGCCTGTTAAAAAGAGATTAAAAAGCCCCGTTATAATAATAAATACAAGTATGGGCTTCAGGCCTTTAAACACAAATGCAGGGGGCACCTTGGACATATATATGCTTCCTGCCACAAAAACTGCAAGGACAATATATCCTATATAACTGTCCACACAAAAGGTAATTACAATATAGGCAAGTATGGCAAGTATTTTTGTTCGTGGGTCAAGTCGGTGAATAACCGTATCCCCCGGAAAATACTGACCAAGAGTTATATCCTTCAGCATTTGTTTATCCCCCTCTCCTCAAGGGCTCTGCTGATATAATAGACCGCCTCGTTTACAGTATATATACCGGTCTTTATCGGCAAACCTCTTCGCCTCAGTTCATCTGTAATCTTTGTAATCTGCGGAACATTAAGTCCAATCTCAGATAGTCTCTCCGCCTTTGCAAAAACCTTTTCAGGGGTGTCAAACATCTCAACACAGCCGTGATTCATCACAAGAATTCTGTCAGCAAGCTTTGCCACATCCTCCATACTGTGAGACACAAGAATAACAGTGATATCCATTCTCTCGTGCATATCCTTTATTTTATAAAGAATTTCGTCTCTGCCTGCAGGGTCAAGTCCCGCCGTCGGCTCGTCAAGAATAAGCACCTTCGGCTCCATAGCAAGCACACCTGCTATCGCCACTCTTCTCTTTTGTCCGCCCGACAAATCAAAGGGCGACTTTTCCAAAAGCTCAGGCGCAATACCTACAAGATTTGCCGAAAACTCTACCCTCTGTCTGATTTCTTCCTCAAGCAGGCCCATATTGCCAGGTCCAAAGGCAATATCCTTGTACACGGTTTCTTCAAACAACTGATACTCGGGATACTGCATTACAAGACCGACCTTAAACCTGACATTCCGCATCTTCACTTTTTTGTCGGTCAGGCATACACCATCGACAATTATCTCGCCCTCGCTTGGTTTTAAAAGCCCGTTGAGGAGCTGTATCAGGGTAGATTTACCCGACCCCGTGTGACCGATAAGCCCGATAAACTCTCCCTTGCCGATTTCTATATTAACTTTGTCAAGCGCCCTTTTTTCAAAAGGTCCGCCCTGCATGTAAACATAGCTTACATCCTTAAGCTTTATCATAAAATCACCCTACTATTTTGTCAGACACATAATTTTGTCCGCACACTCATCAACAGTTAAAATGTTATTGTCAATACCAAACCCTCGTTTGCCAAGCAGGTAGGCAAGCTCTGTCGCCTGCGGAGTATCAAGTCCCAGGTCCCTCATACGCTCCACATTCGGGAATATCTCAACAGGAGTACCCTCCATCTCAATTTTTCCTTTGTTCATAACTATAATTCTGTCTGCCTCTGCCGCCTCATCCATATAATGGGTAATCAGCACAACCGTCATATTATGCTCTCTGTTCAGACGCTTTACGGTTTCAATAATTTCCCGTCGCCCCACAGGGTCAAGCATTGCTGTCGGCTCGTCAAGGACAAGAATTTCGGGGCGCATAGCAAGAACTCCGGCTATGGCAATCCTCTGCTTTTGTCCTCCCGAGAGCATATGCGGCGCATGAGACGCAAACTGCGACATATTTACCGCCGCCAATGCCTCGTCTACCCTTTTGCGGATTTCCTCTCTCGGCAACCCAAGATTTTCCGGGGCAAAAGCCACATCATCCTCAACAATGTTTGCCACCATCTGGTTGTCGGGGTTTTGAAAAACCATTCCTACTCTGCGACGGATTTCAAAAAGGTTTTCTTCATTTGATGTGTCAATTTCATCTACTAAAACCTTTCCCGATGTTGGGGTTAGTATTGCGTTTAAATGCTTTGCAAGAGTGGACTTGCCTGAGCCATTGTGACCAAGCACTGCTAAAAACTCGCCCCTTTTTATCTGAGCAGAAACTCCGCAAAGAACGGGGCGTACCTCTCCGGTCTCTTCGTTTTTATACTCAAAATGTATATTTTCTATTGAAATTATTTTGTCAGAAAGTTTATTGTCCACAGTTTTTACCTCCGCCTATTTTTGCCACCGAACACTGTATCCGCAAGGCAAAACAAGTTCACTGTTTTCTATGGGCAGTCCCACCTCATCAGCTGTGATTTTGCCGCCGAAGCTTTTCTCTATTGTCAGCTTACAGATATTTTTTACAACACTGCAGGAAAACCCTGTAGTGTATGAATTTACCAAAAAGAATAGTGGGTCATCGCTAAGGAGCTGAGTACAAAGCTCTATTAAATCAAAAATTTCATCCTCTATCTTCCAAAGCTCACCGCCCGGGCCTCTTCCATATGATGGTGGGTCCATTATTATCGCATCATATTTATGTCTACGGCGAAGTTCTCTTTGCACAAACTTCTTTACATCATCTACTATATATCGGATGGGGTGGTCGCCAAGTCCCGACAAGGCTGCGTTTTCCTTTGCCCAGGCGACCATACCCTTTGATGCATCTACATGACACACCTTTGCCCCGGCAGACGCCGCCGCAACAGTTGCTCCGCCTGTATATGCAAAAAGATTAAGTACATTTATCTCTCGGTTTTCCTTTTTGATAAGTTCACAGAACCAGTCCCAGTTCGCCGCCTGCTCAGGGAAAAGTCCCGTATGCTTAAAGCCCATAGGCTTTATGCCAAAGGTCAGATTCTTATATTTTACCGTCCATGAATCAGGAAGCTTTTTATAACACTGCCAACTGCCTCCGCCTGTCTTGCTGCGGTTGTAACGAGCATCTGTCATCTTCCACTCTTTAGCTGCTTTATCCGACTTCCACACAATCTGCGGATCAGGTCTAACCAAAATCTTATCTGCCCAATATTCAAGCTTTTCGCCCTCTGAACAATCTATAATTCTATAATCCTTCCAATTATCGGCAAGAAACATCCTTCTGCACCGCCTTATCTGTTATTTTTATTCTGCCTGACCGATTGCGTACACATCACTCTCGCACTGAGCATATTTTGAATTTATTATAACCGATGTGCCCGGTGCAAGATACTTGTTGGCAGCGGTATAATACCCATTGTCTCCAATCTTGCCATTAAATTCAACGGTAACAAATGCATTGTACCTATCCTCAGGAGTTATGTTCTGATAGCTTCCGTCAGCCATATTCACCTGATATTCTCCGCCCTCGTATGATACCTCTGTAATCTCGCCTATATACTCCTTTGAAGTCTTGTCATAGAGCGGACCTCCCTTTTGAAGTGCCTCTACAGAATACATACGAACATTTTTTACAATAAAGGTACAGGTTATTTTTTCACTTGTGGAGACAATTGTCTCTGTCTTGCCTGCAAAACGACTGTATATGCCAACTGCAAGAAGAACAACTATAAGCACAACCGCTATATCCACAACGCTTATTTTTCCAAAAAGCTTTCCGTCTTTATTTATAATCATATGACATATTCCCCTCTCTGTCGGATTAATTCTTTGCTTCGGTTTCAAGACCTACAACATATCCCTCACCGGCAAAATTTTTGCTGCTTACAACCGCTTTCTGCCCAACTCTGATTGCATTACCGTTTATCTGTATATCCTTATCAGTCTCTATGCCGTCACCTGCAAGGGTAATCTTTATATCATACTTTTCAGGAACTTCTGCACGAATAACACGACCCTCTACTATGTCATAGCCTGTTGCCGCCGCGGGAACAGCTTGTACGCTTTCAACTGTTGTCATCATCTTATCTTTTTCTCCGATAGCAACAGTATCCCCCACTTTTATAAGCTCGGCAAATTCCTTGTCCTCTACATCAAGCTCTATAACTGTTCTCACCAAAACATTCTGAGAAGACAAAACACTGACGCCACACTCTCTTCCGCAGAGAATATACACGGCCGCCGCAACAACAACCACAATAACGAGTATAATAAACAAATCCATTCCGTTAAACTTTGCTTTTCTGGTCTCCATCTTTTTTCCTCCTGACTATCAAACTATAATTTCAGTTTTTATTTCTTAAGAGTTCTTTTATAAATCTCTTCTATTTTTCTTGTATTAACTTCCGCAGTAAAATTCTCTTTGTATATCTTCTTGCAATTCTCACTTATCTCTTTATAAAGCTCTGCATCGCAGAACAACTTCTCAAGAGCATCCGCAAGAGCGGTGGCATTATGTGTCGGGGTTAAAAATCCGTTTACGCCATTCTTTATAACCCCGGGGTTTCCGCCAAAATCAGTTACAACGGCAGGCTTTCCAAGGCTCATCCCCTCAAGCAGAGCAAGGCTTGTCGCCTCTGTACCAAAGGAACAGTTAACCTGAACATCCATAACATTCATAAGCGGCTCTACATCCTGTAAAAAGCCAAGCATAACAACTCTGTCTGTAAGATTTTCTGCCTCAATCTGATTTTTCAGGGCTTCCTCAACCTCACCTGTGCCGGCTATCAGAAACTTTGCTAAAACGCCCCTGTCTCTCAGAATCTTTGCCGCCTCGACAAAATACTTATGCCCTTTGACAATATTAAGCCTTGCCGCCATAACTGCGACCTTTTCGCCCTCGTTTATTCCATATACCTTTTTAAGCTCTGCCACCTTTTCATCACTGTATGGAACAAGAGCATCAACGCCATTTAGCACAACCTCAATCCTCTTTGCAGAAACGCCTGTATCCGTAAGGTTCTGCTTTGCCGCCTCCGCCACCGCTATAATACTGTCAGCTGTGCAGTTGTTGACAAAACCGTTTATAACTTTTCCGATTCCCTTTGAAATTGTCTTTGACGGCGGGAAAACACTGTGTCGTGTGTATATGGTTTTTATTCCGCAAAGCTTTGCCGCAATCCTTGCCGACATACTCGCGTGGGTGTGTACTATATCGGGCTTTAGCTCCTTAAAAAGTTTTTTAAGCCCCGACACCGCCTTAAAATCAAGTGACTTTTCGGCAAGATGGTCAACCTCATAAATTTTTACATTATACTTCTCTGCCTCTGCCTTTAAAAGGCTATTCTTTGGCAGAACAACACCTACATCAAATTGTTCTCTGTCAAAAGTCTTTAAAAATGTCAGTATGCACTTGCCCGCTCCGCCAATATTGGAGTCGGACGAAACCTCTATCACTTTTATCATTTTTCTGTCCTCCCTTGCTCTGCAACATATACGCAAGCCCTGGCTATGGCAAGAGTACACCAGAATACAAGCATAACTCTGTAATTATAGAAGCAGTTGTCAAACATTCCCTGAACAAGAAATCCGCAAATTCCCGCGGTTATTGCCGTCATAAGGGTTGACATCCTATCTCCCTTGCCGCCGATTGTGTACCCTGTCATTATCTTTCTTAAAAACAGGAATATAATTATTGCAAACGCCCCAATACCCGTCACGCCCGTCTCTACAAGAATTTGTAAAAACAAATTATGCGAATGTGGTGCAACTATTCCATTGTATGAGTAGAAAGGATAAACCTGTGTGAAAGCCTCCTGCCCCATACCTATTCCCGATATCCAGAAATCCCTCATCATCGCAAGGGTGCCCATCCATATATAAACTCTGTATGATGTAGACGAGTCGCTCATATCACCAATGCTTGAGAATCTGTTAATTATGCTCTCGGGTAAAACCATAGGAATTATCGGCAGGGCGAGGAGTCCAAGCCCCCATAGTTTGCCTGCCGCAAAGGTTATAAACATTGCCGCCGCAATCATAATCCCTATCCAGCAACCTCTTGAAAACGTCAGTATCAACGCCCCGAACATAAGGGCAGATATACCTGCATATACGATTTTTGTGTATGCTTTCTTGCTTGTCCACATAAGACCGATAGCTGCAGGCAAAACAAGCAGTATATATTCGCCAAGGACGTTTGGGTTTCCAAGTGTCGAATAAATACGCATCTTTATGTCTTCAAACATTTCTTCATCCATCCACGCCTGAGCCGTATCCCATCCAAACAGATACTGCATAATTCCGTAAAGACAAACCAAAAAGCCCGAAATAACAAAGGTTGTCACAAGATTTAAAAGAGCTTTTCTTGAATTGACAGAGTTTATTATTACGAAATAAACGGTCATAAATGCAAAATATATTGCCCAGATACTAAAGCTCTTTACAGGAGCAAAAGAAGTTATTGCACCAATCAGATAAATTCCAATAAAGACAATTATGAAAAATCCAACACCATCAAATTTAAACTTAAAGCCCTCTGTTATAACCGCGTGCACAAGCAGCGAGAACAAGCACAAAATGGCAAGACCTGCCGCTGCCATTGTTGGCACAAGAGGTGCCGCAAAAACTATGAGGAATACTCCGACTATGGGTTTGGCTACCACAAGAAATACTACGGCAACGCCTAGAATTGCCAAAGGAGTAAGAATGGGAGATAAAATTCCGCCAACCAGACCAAACACGAGGCCTGAGACTGCACCTGTTATAAGTCGAACTTTACCTGTGGTATACTTCTCGTCAAACCAATTAAAATTATGCTCAATCCCCAATAATTCACATACAACAGAAATCAATGCAGAGCCTTTTAAATACTCTGTCAGGTTTATATCAAACAGAGAAAGCACAAGACCAATTATCATAATCGCAAGCAGACTATACGAAAATCCCCCTGCCACACATATCCCTGCCACCGCAAATACTATGGTCACACCGGTAAATCTCAGGTTGATTGCCATAATATTGTTTAAATAGCTGCGACATATATTTAAAAATAGACTTTTTTCAATGGCAAAAGACAGTTTCTCTCCCCACTTTTTCTGCAAAAATTCTATAAAGGTAAAAGGACTGCGAAGCACTCTGCCCACAACACTTTCCGAAATTGCACACTCACTGAAGTGGGCACGACGAAAGAACTCTCCAATTGCACTGTTTCTCCAGCCCTCTGAAATACCATCGTACAACCGTCGCAATACCTTATATATTACACTGTTCTTTATTAAATTCCAAATAAAAAGCCATACCGCCTCAAAATATCCGATATTATTCTTCACGCGATAACCTCCTTTTATTTTTTCAAAAGTTTATTTGCAGCAGCGCGCATCTCTCCTACCCCAATAAGGTAAGCCAATCCTAAATATGCAAGCGCCGCAGGAATACCACAAATACAAAGCCGCAAAAACGTCATAACCGTGCCTGCGCCAAGCTTTACTGCAAATATGTCAACTACTCTCGCAACAACAAATGCAACCGCTCCGCAAATCAGCATTTTTGCTGCATTTATCAAAAATGCACTTGTCACCACGCCGCTTCGGCGTTTATTTATCATAGTCATAAGACAAATCGAAATGGTTACAGAGCTTACCGCCCCCGAGAGGGCAAGTCCGCCAACGCCCATTTTAAATACACCGACAAGCAAGGCAGCAGATATAAAATTCACAACAATTCCAATAATCGAAGTAATCATAGGCGTTTTCCCGTCTGACAGGGCGTAAAAGCTTTTGTTTAAGACCTCACATATTGCATAGCCTATCATACCAAAGGAATAGTAGAACAACGCCTCTCCCGTAATTTTCGCCGCTTCGGCGGTAAAAGCGCCTCTTTCAAACACAAGGCTGATTATAGGCTGAGAAAGGGCGATAAAAAGTGCACACACAAGGGTGATTATAAACACTGTATACCCAATCGAAGTCCTTGTGTTTTCTGCAAACTCGTCGGCACATTCGTCAGAGCTTAGTCTTGAAAGTTTAGGAAATATAAAGTTTGTGATGGCATAGGCAAAAACGCCAACCATAATTATATATATTTTATTAGCCCAACCAAGAGCGGAAACCGCTCCGTCGCCAAGACCTGAGCCAAAAGACATATTGATAACATTACAAAGCGGCTGTACCCACGAGCTAATCAGCACAGGCAGAGCAATAAGCGCCGCCTCTTTTATGCCGCCATCCTTAATATCAAACTTAAATTTATATTTGTATCCGAATTTCTTTAAATATGGAAGCTGAATTACCAACTGCAAAATCCACGCAATCAGCATAGAAATCGCAACGCCCGTAAGACCGAGGCGGTCTTTAAATATAATCAGATAGAGTATCATTACTCCGTTTGAAACAACGCTTATAAGGGATGGTATCGTAAACTCTCCAAAGGACTGAAGAATACCAACTGCAACATATGCCATAGCCGTAAATGCAATAGACGGAAACAAAATCCTAAGCAGCACTGCCGTCTGCTCAATCTTACCCGCAATTTCACCATAGCCCGGCACCATAATCCGCACAAGAGGCTCTGCGAGGACTATGCCAATCACCGCCACCGCAGTTGCGACAAGACCTACAATGGTTGCAAAGTTGTTGGCAAACGCCATTGCTGTCTCTTTGCCATATCTTGAAATATATTTATTAAAGACAGGAACAAAGGTAGACAATATGGCAACACCAAGCACCATATCAAAAAACAAAAGCGGAATCTGCGTCGCGGTATTTATCATATCAGACTCCATACCCTGACCATAAATATTGGCGACAAGCATCTCGCGAAGGAGGCCCATTACCTTTGCCGCCAGAATTATTATTGCCATAAGGCTTATGGTTTTTGCGGCTTTTTCGCCATTTTTATGTTTTTTGTCCGCCATCGAGAAAACCGCCCTCCCTTGCCATATTGACATAGTACACGTCATTTTATATCACACTATATTATACCTTATAAAAAACGAATTGTAAACCTCGTAAGATAAAAGTAACAAAATTTTTATAATTGCTTCACAGACAAAAAGACCTTTATCTGCTGCCACAGATAAAGGTCTTTTAAATTATTTAATTATGTCTTTTAAGTATTCTAAGAATTCGTCTTTTAGGTCATCACGACGAAGAGCATACTCAACAGTTGCCTGCAAGAAGCCCTGCTTATCGCCGACATCGTATCTACGGCCTTCAAAATCATAAGCATACATACCCTGCTCCATTGCAAGGGTACAAAGGGCGTCGGTTAACTGTATCTCACCACCTGCACCTGGCTTTGTCCTTGCAAGATGGTCAAAAATTTCAGGAGTTATAACATATCTGCCAAGAACTGCAACGTTGCTCGGCGCCTCTTCTCTCTTTGGCTTTTCAACCATACCATTTACAGTGTATGTTCTCTCCCCCACCTGCTCACCGGCCACGCATCCGTATTTGTGGATATTTTCAGGTGCAACGGTCTGCACACCAAGAACAGATTTGCCATACTCGTTATACACATCTATAAGCTGACCGATGCATGGTCGCTCATCGTTATAAACTACATCGTCACCAAGAAGTACCGCAAAGGGCTCATCCCCTACAAATGCTTTTGCACATGCCACCGCATGGCCAAGGCCAAGTGCCTCTTTTTGTCGTATAGAAACCACTCTTGTAAGCTCACCTATCTGCTTTACCTGATTATAAAGCTCCATCTTGCCATCCTTTTCTAAAAGATGTTCAAGCTCAAGAGAGCGGTCAAAATGGTCCTCAAGAATCTTTTTGTGAGGGCTTGTAATTATACAAATTTCCTCTATTCCTGATTTTACCGCCTCTTCAACTATATACTGAATGGTTGGTGTATCAACAATAGGCAGCATCTCCTTTGGAGTCGATTTTGTGGCAGGAAGAAACCTCGTGCCCCATCCGGCTGCCGGTATAACTGCTTTTCTTACCTTTTTCATATTCCCATCTCCTTTTTCCAGTTAGGAAGCCCCGTCTGGATTGCATGCATTGTTTTTGTTTTAAAGAACTTATCCTGTTTCATTTTATCGTTTATAAAATCCTTCATATCCTGACGCTTTGATTTACCATCCATAGGACATGGGTTATAAACTACAGGTAATTCTTCCCGTTTTGCAAAACCCTTTATTTCTCCCTCGGGGAGGTAAATCATAGGTCTGATTACATAAATATCACGCCTTGAAAGATATGTAACAGGCGAGAAACATCCAAGACGCCCCTCGTAGAAGAGAGACAGAAAGAATGTTTCCAGAACATCCTCATTGTGATGGCCGAGGGCAACCTTGTTGCACCCAAGCTCTACCGCAAGGTCGTTTACTCCCCCACGCCTCATTTTGGCACACAGAGAGCAGGGATTTTTTTCCTGCCTTACATCAAATATTATCTCTGCGATGTCTGTCTTTTTGACCACATATTCAACACCAAGCTTTTCGCAAAGCTCCCTGACAGCGGCAAAGCTTACATCAGAAAATCCCATATCAAGAGATACCGCAATAAGGTCAAACTTTTTTGGATAAAATCTACGCAATGCCGCAAGACCGCAAAGAAGAGTAAGACTGTCCTTGCCGCCGGATACACCGACGGCAATTCTGTCGCCCTCTGATATCATATTATAATCATCCACTGCACGGCGGATTTTACTCAATAACTTTTGCATTTTCAGTTATCCTTCCGATTATTCCTCGCTTGTCTCCTGATTTTCTGCGGTTGTATCTTCTGCTTCGGCGCCTTCGTCACTTTCCTTCTTTGCTGTCGCAACAGTAACAATTTTAACACCCTCGCCAAGTCTCATAAGGCGCACGCCCTTTGTAACCCTGCCGTAGGTGCTGATTTCGTCAGAATCCATACGGATTATAACGCCCTCTGATGTGATAAGGATAATATCATCCTCAGATGACACAATCTGCATACCTGCAACAGCACCTGTTTCCTCGGTGATACGATAGGTCATCATACCCTTACCGCCTCTGCTCTGACACTTGTATTCGTCAAGCTCTGTCCTCTTACCATAGCCGTTTTCACTTACAGTAAGAAGCTTTGCATCTTCACATGCAATACACATACCAACGATATAGTCATCATCGGTCAGCTTCATTGCACGCACACCACGGGAAACTCTGCCCATATTGCGGACATCTTCCTCGCTGAAACGAATAATCTTACCAAGGTGCGAGCCAACAAAGATATCGCTGTTGCCATCTGTCATATTTACGCCGATAAGCTCATCACCTTCGTCAAGACGAATAGCAATCTTGCCTGCTTTTGGTGCATTCTCGTATTCTAAAAGGTCGGTCTTTTTGATTACGCCGGCTTTGGTGCACATAATAAGGCTCTTGCCCTCTTCGTACTCTCTGACCGGAATAACCGCAGAAATTCTCTCGCCCTGTTCAAGCGCAAGAAGGTTTATAATCGGCGTACCCTTCGCCTGTCTGCCGGCCTCCGGAATCTCATACGCCTTTCTTCTGTACATTCTACCCATATTTGTAAAGAAGAGAATATGGGCATGGGTAGAGGATATAAACATTGTACGAACAAAGTCTTCTTCCTTGGTCTGCAAACCAATTATTCCCTTACCGCCACGTTTCTGGCTCTTGTAGGTATCAACTGCAAGTCTCTTAACATATCCCTGATGGGTAAGGGTAATAACGTTATCCTCTTCCTCAATAAGGTCTTCTATGTCAATATCATCAGCAACAGGCTCTACCCCTGTTCTTCTGGAATCACCATACTTTGCAGCAACCTCGCCAAGCTCTTCTTTGATAATATCAAGAACCATACTTTCGTTATTGAGGACATCCTCAAGATGAGCAATAAGCTTTACAAGCTCATTGTATTCATTCTCAATCTTCTCACGCTCCATTCCTGCAAGACGTGCAAGACGCATATCAAGTATAGCCTGTGCCTGAATATCCGTAAGGCCAAAACGATTCATCAGTTTTTCCTTTGCATCGTTATAGCTGCTGCGGATAACATTGATTACCTCGTCAATATTGTCAAGAGCAATCTTTAAGCCCTCCAGGATATGAACTCTTGCCTCTGCCTTCTTCTTGTCAAAGCGTGTTCTTCGAACGATTACTTCCTTCTGGAATTCAACATAGTTTACAAGCACCTCTTTAAGATTAAGCACCTTGGGGTCTGTCTGATTGACAAGGGCAAGCATAATAACACTGAAGGTATCTTCAAGCTGAGTATACTTGTAAAGCTGATTTAAAACAATCTGTCCGTTTGCATCACGTTTAAGCTCTACAACAATTCTCATTCCGTCACGGTCGGACTCGTCACGAAGGTCTGAAATACCGTCAACCCTCTTATCGTGGACAAGCTCTGCAATCTTCTCAATAAGTCTTGCCTTGTTAACCATATACGGAATTTCGGTAATAACTATACGCTGACGATTATCCTTCCATTCCTGAATTTCGGCTCTTGCACGAACTCTCAGCTTTCCTCTGCCTGTGTGATAAGCAGAACGAATTCCCGACACACCCATAATAAGTCCACCTGTCGGAAAATCGGGTGCAGGGATATATTCCATAAGCTCGTCAATGGTGATGTCAGGATTATCAATAAGTGCAACAATTCCATCAATAACCTCTTTAAGGTTGTGTGGCGGAATATTAGTTGCCATACCAACGGCAATACCGTTTGAGCCATTAACCAAAAGGTGTGGTATACGAGACGGAAGTACAACAGGCTCTTTTCTGGTCTCGTCAAAGTTTGGCATAAAGTCAACAGTATCTTTTTCTATATCTGTCAACATACTGAGAGATAATTTTGACATTCTTGACTCAGTATAACGATAAGCAGCAGGGGGGTCACCATCCACCGAACCAAAGTTACCATGGCCGTCTACGGTTGGATAACGCATAGAAAAGTCCTGTGCCATACGAACAAGGGCATCATAAACCGATGCATCACCGTGGGGATGATATCTACCAAGAACGTTACCGACGGTGGTCGCACACTTACGATATTCTTTGTCGGGGGTAAAGCCATCCTCATACATAGCATATAAGATACGCCTGTGTACGGGCTTAAGGCCATCTCTGACATCAGGCAAAGCACGACCAACAATAACCGACATAGCATAATCTATGTAAGACTTTTTCATCTCACTGTTTAACTCAACAGGAATAATTTTCAGTTTAGATTCATCAAAAATTTCATTTGGCATATGCAAATCTCCTTATTAACTCAAAATTTATTAAATCTGTTTATCCTATCCTTTTTAAATTCGACATCTATTTGCGATTTCCTCTTTTTAAGCAAAAAAAAGTGTCTGTTTTTAATTTTTATTTCCTTTTTTGAAAAAAATAGATAGGCTCCCTTGTGTAAAGGGAGCTGTCGAACGCAGTGAAACTGAGGGATTGTTCCCATACCTCAGTTTTTTAATATATCTTTTTATTTAGTAGTTACAATCCCTCCGAGTATTGTTCGGGCAATTCGTGAATTGCCCCTACATTGTTGCTAATATTTCCATATTTGCAGGGGCGGGGTTGTCAACATCCGTCTTGTAGTGGCAGATATTATCCGCCCGAAATAAGTTTCTCAGCATAAACACAAAAAAGCGGACTTGCAAATGCAAGTCCGCTTTGTATAAAACAGTTTGATTATTCAGCTGCTTCTTCAGTAGCTTCCTCTTCAACAACTTCTTCAGTTGTCTCTTCGGTAGCTTCTTCAGCAACTTCTTCCTCAACTACTTCTTCAGTTGCCTCTTCTTCAACAACTTCTTCTACTGCTTCTTCTTCAACTACTTCTTCATCAGTTAACGCAGAAGCACCAGCAATGATCTTAGCAGCCTCTGCTCTTGTAATGTTGTTATCAGGAGCAAATGTGCCATCTGCGTAGCCGTTTACAAGACCCATTTCAACGAGTGCTGCAACATAGCCCTTAGCGTAATCATCAACGTCTGCAGCATCTGCAAATGTAAGTTCAGCTTCGCTTGTAGCGTTGAGTGCACGACCAAGGATTGCACAAGCCTGTTCACGAGTGATAAGTGCTTCAGGAGCAAACTCTGTCTCGCTTACACCGAGGATGTAACCAGCCTCTGTAGCTGCTGCAACGTATGGTGTGTACCAAGCGTCAGCAGGGCAGTCAACAAATGCAACCTCTGCCTCAGTTGCTTCAAGACCAAATACGTTTGCAATCATTTTAGCATATTCTGCTCTTGTGATATAGTTGTCAGGAGCAAAGTCTGTGTCGTTAACGCCGCCTACAACACCTGCTTCTTTAAGAACAGTGATATAATCAGCTGCCCAGTGGTCAGCTGCAACGTCTGCAAAAGGACCTGCAACTACGGGCTCATCTGTACCGGGCTCATCTGTACCAGGTTCATCTGTGCCGGGAACATCAGGTGTTACAGTACTTGGAGGAAGGTTTCCGCCTGATGTATTGCTCTGGCTTGCAGAAAGGCTTGAGCCCATTTCTGTTGGTGCGCTTTCGCCTGTACCAAACTTAAGTGCTGCATCTTTGTATGTTACGCCAATGCTGAATGCTGTACCTGCAGAATCAAGACCGAGAGAGTCTCCACCCTCAGTTTCCATATCTTTGTAAGCTACGCTTGACTTGATTGTAACCTTTACATTTGTTTCGCCGTCATCCTTGATTGTAACCTCAGATGCGTCGAACTCTTCTACATATGTGTTCTCGCCTGCTGTAATGATAAGCTCGAATGTACCTGTGTAGTTACCTTCCATATCTTTATCAAGCTCTTCTGCAGGCATTGTAACTGTAACTTCGGGCTTTGATGTAGGCTTCTTGCCGCTAACTGCTATTGTGCAATCTTCGATTTCTGCAGGAACTACCTTCACAGTGAATGTAAGAGTATCTTCTTCTGCAAGTACAAACAAACCTTCTGTTGAAACTGTGCTTGCAGCAAATGTAACTGTAATTGTAGCTGTTGTGTCAAGTCTAGCTGTTTCGATATTGTTTTCTGTAACTGCAGCTACGCCTGTAATTGTATCTACAAAATCACCATTTGTGATTGTGTACTCTACATCTGCAACCAAAGCAAGAAGATCTTCTTCTGTCATTACGCCTGCTTCTTCTGTTGCAGGAACTCCAATTTCTGCATCAATGTCTGCAGTGATAGCACCATCTGTGAGAGGCTGGAGCTCAACAACGATTTCTGCTACAGCAGTATCTGCAATTGTCCAGAGGTCGTTATCAGTTGAAACTGTACCTGTGAATGTCTGAGGATCAAGTGTTGTTGCATCGTAACCTGTTGTATCCCACTCTACATCTAAAGTCTCACCTACTGCACTTGCTGCTGTTGCAGTTTCGATTACAACTGTGTCGGGAAGTTCAAGCGCATCTACTGCTGTGCCAAGAGGCATTTCGATATTAGCAGGGTTGGTTACGGTGTTGATTGTAGCTGCTTCTCTAATTGTGATTGTACCACAAGCGTCAGCAACAGCAACCGGTTCTACCGGACTCATTCCTGTCTCAGCTGCATTAATGTCGATAACAATGTCGTATACTCCCGCTTCAACATCTTCAGCTATTGCAAAAACAACTGTACATATCTCTTCAGGGGTATCTCCAACTGTAATAGGTGTCATTGAACCAATAGAACAAACACCATTTGCAGAGTTTACTATCGGTTGTGTGCCCTGAATCACGGTTTCTGTCATAGAATCAATTGTAACACCTGTAGCTGCTTCTCCATCTTTTTCAACAGAAATATTACCATAAAATGACTTCAATGTTACATTGTTAAGATAAAACTTTACTGTTGCGGTCTCTGCAGCACCTTCCATATCAACTGTCACAGAGTCACTTGTTACAGATGCAGGACTTGCATCAGCAACTACTGTAACAAGGCTGAATATCATTGCTACAGCCATAAGCAATGATAATGTCTTCTTTAAAATTCTCATCTCAGAATTTCTCCTTCCAACTTTTTGTATATATATTATGTTTAATTATTTTACTGTTTTCAGTGTATTATGCTTCCGGCGAAAAGCCGGAAGCATAAACATCTTAATCATTAGCCAATATTGGCCATTCATCTATTAAGCCAGCTCTATATTCCATAATTGTAATCGCATCATAATTGTTTACACCCGGATATCCATCTACTTCAGCTGCTCTTAAATCAATGTCATCTCTTAATCCAGCTCTGTATTCCATAACAGCAATCGCGTCATAGTTGTTTATGCCAGGATATCCATCTACCTCACCGAGAATGTAACCAACTTCCTCAGTAACTGCACCGCTGAGAGTAATTGTTTTGTCTCGTGTAAGAGCAATCTCAGGATCTGCATTGATGACTGTACCTGCAGTGATTGTAATTGTAGCTGTGTAGGTCTTATCAGTATCGCCTGATATTACAAGATCAGTGATCATTGATTC
>JAZNCD010000071.1:0-9849 GCA_045587365.1 Clostridia bacterium | reverse complement strand
GGTTGAAGTAGTCAATACTTTGTAGACACAAAAAAGAATATTTTAAGCTGCCTGTTCAAGTCTGTATTGAACAGGCGGTTTTCTTTTTAGTTTTCGCATAGGTTTTATGTAATTAAAATAGTGTACGGTTTCATCAATGACTTTTTGTAAATCATCACACTTCCAATATTGGAAGTGTGAACGAAGCACATCTTTGAATCTTCCAAAAAAAGATTCAATCACTGCATTATCTCTTGGTGTTCCTGCTCTTGACATACTCTGAATTACGTTGTATGATTTAAGTAGGTTACAATAACCTGCTGATGAGTACTGAACTCCCTGGTCGCTGTGAAAAAGGATTTGGGATTCGGTGCTCGTTGCTTTTTCTAGGATTCTTTTTGCAGGTTTCATAACAAGTAAATTATCAAAAGTATCACTTAGTTCATAATCAATTATCTCGTTGTTAAATAAATCCAAATAACAAGCAAGATAATGCCACTTACCTTTGTGTTTTATGTAGGTAACATCTGTTACTATCTTTTGCATTGGCTTATCCGCATAGAATTTTCTGTTTAATATATTTGCGTATCTGTTATGTTCTGAACCCTCGGTTTCAGGACTTTTTTGTTTTCTCACATATCCGGATATCCCAAGTCTTTTCATCGCTTTCCAGACAGACATGTCTGAAACAACCCACCCATACATGTTTAGCAAAGTGTCTGCTATGCTTCTGTAACCTTGTGATGGATAGTGAGAATGTATGTCTGCAACATAGTAATCTAATTCTTGGTGTTGTTCCTCATAACGATTTAGAGAACCTTTTCGTTTTAACCATTTGTAGTAGCCACTACGAGAAACTTCGTACACATCACAAAGTTCCTTTACTGAATGGTTAATACTTTCTCTTTCAATACAAGAGTATATTTGTTGAATCACTTTCTTTTGGCATCTCCCCTTTCGAGTTCTATGGATTTTTTTAAGCGTACAATTTCTCCGTCTTTCTTTAGTAATTCACGTTCTAACAATGCTACTTTATATTCAAGTTGTTCTATTGGTGTAAGTGATTTTTTGTTATGGTATTTAGCAAGAGGATTGCCAGGTTTGCGCTTGTTGATTAATGCTGCTTCGCCACCCTCTAAATATTTCTTTGTCCATTTGTGAATCTGACTATGGTTTATTCCACTCTCTTTTTCTAATGATCTGCCACTTTCCCCTTTCAGCATTCTCATAACTAATGCAAGTTTTTCTTCTTTGCTATGATTTATATTTGTTCCGCCTTTTGGTCTTCCCATATTTCTCAACTCCTTAATTTTATTTTAACATACAAAAAAGATAGTAGACACTGTTTTTTTTGTGTCTACTATCTTTATACCACTTCAACCCTTTGGGGTTGCGGATTTTTTATTTAATTTCTGTTACTGCGATTGGCTCTGTTTTTGAGAGTTCAAAATTTGCCTCCATTACATCTGCAAGCGCATTGACGGTGTCGATTGATGTCAGGATATTGACACTGCACTCTGATGCTGTACGACGCATCTTAAATCCGTCACTTTCTTTTACATTACCCTTCCTTGGAATATCTACCACAAGGTCACATATTCCGCTTCTTATTACATCAAGAACATTGGGCACGCCCTCGCTAATTTTCTTGGCTCTCTTTACTTCAAAGCCATGCTTTTCAAGGAAGTCGGCAGTTCCTGTTGTTGCAACAAAGCTGCATCCTGCGGCCTTGAACTTCTCAGCAATTGGCAGGAAAATCTCCTTGTCTCTGTCACATACTGTCACAAGTATATTGCTGCCAGCAGAGGGAATTGTCATTTCTGCCCCCACAAAGCCCTTGTAAAGTGCCTCAAAATATGTTTTGCCGACACCGAGCACCTCACCGGTAGAGCGCATCTCGGGACCAAGGCTTACCTCAACCATTGGAAGCTTCTTGGTTGAGAAGACAGGTACCTTTACGGCAACCACGTCAGGCTCGGGATTTATGCCCGATGCATAGCCCATATCAGCAAGCTTTTCTCCAAGCATAACTCTTGTCGCAAGCTCGATAACAGGTACATTTGTAACCTTTGTTATATAAGGCACCGTACGGCTTGAACGTGGGTTTACTTCTATGATATAAAGGTCATTCTCAAATTCGATAAACTGAATGTTTATCATACCAATAACCTTAAGAGCAACGGATATTCTGCGTGTTACATCCATTATTTTCTGCTTAATTTCCTCTGAAACGCTCTGCGGCGGATAAATGGAAATACTGTCACCGGAGTGAACGCCTGCTCTCTCTAGGTGCTCCATAATACCCGGGATAAACACATCAGTTCCATCGCATATTGCATCGACCTCAAGCTCTTTTCCGCTCAGGTAACGGTCAATAAGAACAGGGTTGTCTGAATCCTTTTTAAACGCATCCTCAAGGTAGAGAGTAAGCTCTGTTTCGTTATGAGTAATCTCCATTCCCTGACCACCGAGAACATAAGAGGGGCGAACAAGGAGAGGATAACCGAGAGCATCAGCATACGCCTTACCCTCATCGATGCTCCACACAGCTTTACCCTTAGGTCTCTTGATGTTGAGCTCTTCAAGCAAATCATCAAACTTTTCTCTGTCCTCCGCCTCGTCAATCTGCTTTGGCAGAGTGCCAAGCACAGGCACATTCATATCAGCCAGGAAGTTTGCAAGCTTAATCGCCGTCTGTCCGCCAAACTGAAGAATTACACCGTCGGGCTTTTCAAGATCAATTACGCTCATAACATCCTCTTCGGTCAGTGGCTCAAAGTAAAGCTTGTCCGATGTATCAAAGTCGGTACTTACAGTTTCGGGGTTGTTATTTATGATAATTGTCTCAATGCCAAACTTTTTAAGAGCATTGATGCTGTGAACACTACAATAGTCAAACTCAATTCCCTGACCGATACGGATAGGACCTGAGCCGATAACAAGCACCTTTTTCTTCCCGGACGGAGCTGCCTCGTTGACAGTATCATAGGTTGAGTAGTAGTAAGGCGAAACCGCCTCAAACTCGCCTGCGCAAGTATCAACCATTTTGTATACAGGGGCAAGTCCCAATTGCTTACGAAGGTTGCGGATGTCTGCACCCTTGCAACCGATAAGCTGAGCAATACCCTCATCAGCAAAGCCCATCTTTTTGTACTTTGTCAGAATTTCAGGTGTCAGGGTATCGAGAGTGTATTCCCTGAGTTCTTCCTCCATATCTACGATATTCTTTATCTTTTTGAGGAAGAATGGGTCCATACCCGAAATTGCCGATATCTTTTCTATCTTGTAATCACGGCGGATAAGTTCAGCAAGGTCAAAAAGTCTCTCATCATCAGGGGTCTTGATTCTTCTCTTTAAATCCTCTGATGATTTGCCCTTGGAGTAATCTCTCTCAAGGGTAAACTGCTTAATTTCAAGCGAGCGCACACCCTTTAAGAGTGCCGCCTCAAAGGTGTTACCAATTGACATTATTTCTCCTGTTGCCATCATCTTTGTGCCAAGAGTACGCTTTGCACCATAGAACTTATCAAAGGGCCACTTGGGAATCTTCATAACCACATAGTCAACAGATGGCTCAAAGCAGGCATAGGTTGTGCCTGTAACCGCGTTTTTAATCTCATCAAGATTATATCCAAGAGCAATCTTTGCAGCAATCTTTGCAATAGGATAACCTGTCGCCTTTGATGCAAGTGCTGATGAGCGGCTAACTCTTGGGTTGATTTCAATTACTGCATACTCAAAGCTGTTGGGGTCAAGTGCAAACTGTACGTTACAACCGCCCTTGATCTCGATTGAGTCGATTATATCAAGTGCCGCAGTGCGAAGCATCTGATATTCTCTGTCTGCAAGGGTCTGTGCAGGAGCAACAACAATACTGTCACCTGTATGTACGCCGACAGGGTCGACATTTTCCATGCTGCAGACGGTTATGCAGTTGCCCGCTCCGTCTCTTATAACCTCAAATTCTATCTCTTTCCAGCCACGGATACATTTTTCTATAAGAACCTGACCAACTCTTGATAAGTGAATACCCTGTGTTGCTATCTCTACAAGCTCTGCCTCATTCTCTGCAATACCGCCGCCTGTTCCGCCAAGTGTGTACGCAGGACGAACAATAACAGGGTAGCCGATTTCTCTTGCAAAGTCCGCCGCATCCTCAACGGTGTTTACAATCTCACCTCTGATAATGGGCTGACCTGTACGCTCCATAAGATTTTTAAAGCACTCTCTGTCCTCGCCCTCTTTGATTGTGTCAATAGAGCTGCCGATTACACGAACTCCATATTTATCTAAAATTCCTTTGTCATAAAGCTCGCAGGAGAGGTTAAGACCTGTCTGTCCGCCCATTCCTGCAATAAGGCTGTCGGGGCGTTCTTTTGCAATTATATTTTCTATTGTTTCGATTGTAAGAGGCTCAATATATGTTTTATCAGCCGTCTGCACATCTGTCATAATTGTGGCAGGGTTACTGTTGACAAGAACAACCTCTATTCCCTCCTCACGAAGAGCCTGACATGCCTGAGTTCCCGAATAGTCAAACTCTGCCGCCTGACCTATTACAATAGGCCCTGAGCCTATTACCAATACCTTTTTTATACTATTATCCTTTGGCATAAATCTCCCCTCCTATATCTCAAACTCGTCAAAAATGCCGCTTCCCTTTTTATGAGAACTTGGATAGTCCTCAGGTCTGAACTGTACGGTCTGCACATTCAGCTTTTCAGAGCGCAATCCCTGACAACTGCCATCGTTTATGTTCACATACGAAACCTCAACATCGCTTGGGATATCCTCTAAAACGTAGTTGTGATTCTGTGATGTTACCCTTACCTTGCCGCAAGGCAAGTTCTTTACAGGCTGATTTGCCCCGTGATGTCCAAACTTAAGCTTCCTGATTTTGCATCCAAGAGCCGCACCTACTATAAGGTGTCCGAGACAGATGCCATAAATCGGCAATTTGCCGATAAGTGCCTTTACAGTATTAACTGTCTCAGGAATATCTTCAGGGGTTCCCGGTCCGCTTGACACAAGCACGCCGTCGGGTTTTACGCTGAGGATTTCCTCTGCCGATGCGTTGTATGGAAGCACCGTCACCTTGCATCCTCTGTCTGTCAGGCCACGCAGAATTGCCTTCTTTGTGCCTGCATCAATTACCGCTATATGCTTGCCGTCAGCCTCAATTGTATATGTAGACTTTGTGCTTACCCTTTCTACGGCATCCGAGTTATCAAAGCCCTCAAATCTTGCCTTGATTTCTTCGTCTGAAAGCGCCTCTGTTGTGATAATCGCCTTCATACAACCATTGTCACGGATTGTGCGGGTAAGCGCGCGGGTATCTATACCCTCAATGCCGACTATATGATTCTGTCGGAGAAATCCGTCAAGATCCATTTCTGTTCTGAAGTTGTTTGGATAATCGCACTTTTCACGCACTACAAGCGCACTGAGCGAGGGCTTGTCCGATTCCATATCCTCGAGATTTATACCATAGTTGCCAACAAGGGGATATGTCAGAACAACTATCTGACCGCAATAAGCAGGGTCGGTAATTGCCTCCTGATATCCTGTCATAGCAGTAGAAAAAACAACCTCTCCCACAACGTCTCCGTTATAGCCAAAGGTGCGTCCCTTAAGGTGCAACCCATTCTCTAAAATTAGTTCTGCTGATTTTGAATGCATACAATCACTCCTTGAAAATAAAAATAAAAGGACTATTGAACAATAGTTCAACGTCCTCTATGCTTAAAATTTGAAATAACAATACCACTACAATTGAAAGAGGAAACAATAAATATATCATAAGCTGTCATACTTGTGATAGGCATTTTTTGTTCCGCTCCTTTCCATATGGTTACAACATCGTTACAATCCTATATCATTTTATCACTTTTAGGCTCTCTCGTCAAGCAATTTTATAAAAAATATTGACTAATTTTTCTCCCGTTATTTATGGTGATTTTGAGCAATCATTCTTGCCGCCGTCAACAGGTCGGGCATAAAGCCATATGGCAAAGGCTTTTTGTCGCCGAAAATTTTGCCCAGCATCTCATTTGCAAGAGCCGAACTCTCCGTAGACTTCAGCTCTCCGTATGAAAATTCCCCCAGATATTTTCGCCCAATTGCTATAAATTCTAAGTATTCCTCCCTCATTCCTGCCGCAATCAGGGCAAGAACACACACAAGAGTCTGCTGCCTGCGGATTTCAGGGTTTACCTCGCCCGACGCACAGATTGCGCCATCTGCACGCATACTTCTTATTATAATATCTGTGCAAAGTGCCGCAAAGTCATCACTTATACCTGAGTCAACCTCGCCAAAGACAGAGGCTCTGCCCTCAAAGACATCGCTCTGTCTGCAACCCGATGGCGGCACAACCGTACGTATAACCTCTGTTTTTGTTCCCTCAAACATTGCCACAAGCGCCGTTTCTGAGTTGATATAAGAATACTTTATCCCGATTTCCTCAAGCTGTGACCGCAATTTTTGTACCTCACAGGCAGGACACACATCAAGCCTTTTCTGCAAATGGGCGGACACATACCCTGCATATGCAAACTGAACAGGGGCAAAGCTTTGATAAACAGAAATATTTTTAAGAATAATAGTTTCCTCTGCATCCTCGCTCTTTAACAAAATTCTGTGCGGCACAGTATCTCCAAAAAATTCTGCAAACACCGTTACTGAGCAATCGCGGCAGTCACCCTCATTGATAACCGCTGCCCTCTCTCCGTCAACATACGCCTCAACGGAGGGGCTTGTGATACTGCGAAAACTCTGCAAGATTTCTGCGGCACGCTGCTCAATATTATCATTTCCAAAAATATGCTCCCTTGCTCCACCACAGTTTCTGACAAACTCGTCAAGATATGCCGCCTCTGCCATGGCACCGAGGGTAACGGCACAAAATCCGCTACCTGCAAATATGTTTTCGTAATTCTCCTGCAACTGACTGTTTTTTGTCCCTGTAATCACAACAGGCAGAGTTTCATTTGTTATAAAATCCTTTGCATATTCAAGGGCACTCAAAAGAGAGCCTCCGCTATACAAATCATTGCTTATTTCCCTTGTCAGGCAACCAAGGTTTTCTTCATTATATTCACAAAAGCCGTCTGTCAGCACTCTTGCTTTTTCTCCTGCGGCAATCACCATAAATCTGCCGCAAAAGGCTTTTACCATTTCAAGCAAAAGCTCTCTCCCTGCCCCCGACGCACCACGAAGCAAAGCCCCTGTGCCGTCATATATCAGCAACAATTGCTTATAATCTCTTTGTGTACTCTCGAAAAATTCTCTGTGGGGATAGAGTCGGCAAAGCATACTTCCCCCTATCTTGCCCCGAGTTACGATAGCCGAATTTTCGCTGTCTCTGCCTGAAATCCTCAGGCAAAAATCTCTGTCTGCTCTGATTTCCCCTGTGGAAACCTCAATCTCTCTTCCAAGAGTTTCCTCTGACAGTCTGTGGGTGGGGGATGAATATTTCAATGCATTTTCAAAATCTCCCCGAAGGACAAGAGAAACCTGTGCACACCTTTTGCACCGCCCCTCTCCGCTACCCTCTTTGGCAATGGGAATGGTTAAAACTCTCTCTCCGTTTCTCTGCGGCATAGAGACATACACTCTCAGCCTTATATGGCACTCACCCCTGTCAACCGCTCCGAAACGAAGCATATATGTTCTGTCATCTATCTTGCTGAGAACTGAACCTGACGCAGATGTTTCCCACATTCTCGCCCCGTGGGAGACAGAAACCACCGTAGTTTTTACAATGCTTTTATCGCTGCGGATTATCTTCATATCCGATATAACCGCATTTTCAGGAAGCGAAAAAATATACTCTGCCAGAGCACTCCTTTGCGATGCGTTTTCAAAGCACATATCGTATGCAAGGTATGCATATTCGCAGTATACCTCTCCACTAATGGATATGTTTGTCAGCATATTTTCCCCTCCCGCCTGTTGTTTTACAATAATTTTATATTATCTTCTTTTTATTGTCAACGAATATTGTACTATTTTTTGTTATACTCACAATTTACATCCTTATTTTTTAAATTTGGATTGTTTTGCAGTTGAATTTTAATTATTTTTATGCTATAATTATAGAAATTTTTTCTGAAGGTATAGAAATGAACAAAAAGACTTTTAAAAAATCTTTTATAGACAGTCTGCCTGTTCTGGCAGGCTACACAATAATGGGTATGGGCTTTGGAATACTTCTCAATGCCCAGGGCTACAGCTTCTGGTGGGCATCCCTTATGGGACTTACGATTTTGTCAGGCTCTATGCAGTACGCCACCGTTGACCTTTTGGCAGGAGGCGCATCTTTTATAACCTCTGCTATAATGACTCTTGTTATAAACGCAAGATACTTCTTCTATGGTCTTTCGATGATTGGCAAATACTCTAAAGTAAAAAGAGGAAAGTGGTATCTGATTTTTGCCCTGACAGATGAGACCTACTCTCTTGCAGCAACCTTTGACGAAACCAAGCCCGAAAACGCAGGTGTCAGCAAAAAGGGATATTATTTTACCCTGTCAATGCTTAATCATTGTTACTGGATTATCGGATGTACTATCGGTGCAATTCTCGGCGAAGTTGCCCACTTTGACAGTCGTGGCATGGAATTTGCAATGACGGCACTCTTTATCACCATATTTGTTGATCAATGGTTTGACAACAAGGACCACTTCCCTGCGCTTTTCGGTGTTGGAATTTCTCTTCTTTGTCTCTTTATCTTCGGGGCTGAGGGCTTTGTTATTCCTGCAATGGTTATTCTGACACTTACCATGTTATTTAAGCCAACAAAAAAGGAAAAGGATAAAGGAGGCGAAGCAACCAATGAATAAGGGTATATATTCTATTATAAGCGTCGCCATTGTCTCTTTTGTCACTATTTTGCTAAGGGGAATCTCCTTTGTTACCTTTAAAAACGGCAAGCAAATTCCACCTTTTATTGAGAAGCTTGGCAACCTTTTACCCTACGGAATTATGGGGCTTCTGGTTGTGTACTGCCTCAAAGATACTGCGGTAATGTCCCACCCCTATGGGATACCTGAATTAATTTCTGTCTCTTTGGTTGTGGCTATTCAGGCATGGAAGAGGAACTCTCTTGTCAGCGTTCTGGTGGGCACTGCCTGCTATATGATTTTAATCAGAACAATTTTTTAAAGGAGCGAACTATATGAACATAAAAAAACTTACAAAGACAGGGCTTTTTACTGCTCTCGCTGCCGCACTTACGATGTTTCCGCACTTTGCAACACCAACAGGCTATGTGCATTTTGGTGACAGTATAATCTATATAGCCGCCACATTTCTCGGCCCTGCTTCGGGCGCCCTTGTGGGCTCTGTCGGCCATTCTCTTGCAGATATTTTTTCAGGATACCCCATTTATGCAGCGGCAACCTTTATAATCAAAGGTATAATGGGCTTTGTTATCGGTAAAATCCTATATAAAAAGCAGACCGTCAATCGTCTTATTCTCGCAGGAGTTTTCGCCCTGTTTATCGTAACTCTGGGCTACTTTGTGGCAGAGATACCGTTGTTTGGCATAGAGACCGCTATGGTGTCTCTTATCTCCTCGCCTGTTCAATGGCTGATGAGCATTGTAGCATCTGCGATACTTATCCCTGTAATAAATAAGATAATTAAGAATATATAGCAAAACCCGCTTTGCGATGCAAAGCGGGTTTTTGTTTACAACAATACAATATCTTCTCTTTCTCTTTTGCGTCTTTTTCTATCCAGAATATCCTGAATCGAAATTCTGTCAAGGTAATTCTCCATTACCTCATAAAGCCCTTGCCATATATAAAGAACATCACAATCGCCGCTTCTCTCGCATAGATTTTCTCTGCCCTCAAGACACGAAAC
>JAZNCD010000070.1:0-4921 GCA_045587365.1 Clostridia bacterium | reverse complement strand
AGATATCTTCTCAATCTCAGGCCGTGGTACAGTTGCTACACGTAGAGTTGTAAGAGGTGTAATCAACGTAAACGACAAAGTTGAAATCGTCGGTCTTACAGACGAAAAGAGAAAGGTTGTTGTTACAGGCCTTGAAATGTTCAGAAAGCTTCTTGACTATGCTGAAGCTGGTGACAACGTAGGCGCACTTCTTCGTGGTGTTCAAAGAACAGAAATCGAAAGAGGACAAGTTTTAGCAAAGCCTGGTTCAATTAAGCCTCACACAAAGTTCTCAGGAGAGGTTTATATCTTAACTAAGGAAGAAGGCGGCCGTCATACACCGTTCTTCAACAACTACAGACCTCAGTTCTATTTCAGAACAACAGACGTTACTGGTGTAATTTCTCTTCCTGCTGGAACAGAAATGTGTATGCCTGGCGATAACGTAAAGATGAATGTTGAACTTATCACTCCAATCGCTATCGAAAAGGGTCTTCGTTTCGCTATCCGTGAAGGTGGTAGAACAGTTGGTTCAGGCGTTGTTACTGAAGTTATTAAATAAGATTAGCTTATTTCAAAAAAGGAATGTGATTTATCACATTCCTTTTTTTGTTGTAAAAATGTTTAAAACTTCCCAATTATGTAAATAATACCTGTAAACCTAAAGTTTCAGGGGGAATATTATGACAGACAAAAAGGGTAAAAGAGCAGTTGTAATAAATAATATCAAATCAGGCTCAATAGAACAGGCAATCTTTATTTTAAAAACTACTGCCTGCGAGAGCACAGGCAGTGTTGGAAGCACCATTATTGCGGAGGCACAGGAAATCATCAACAGTTATATCAATATGGTAGAGAGACCTCCTAAAAGAAAATACGAAAGAAGTAAATGGGTTACAGTGGTTGTAGCTGCGGCAATTGGTTTTTTGGCAACTATAGTTGGTATGCTTGCAATATTGTAGATGCAAGAAAATAGTCGAAAACTTTTATATAATACCACCTTACTTCGACACAAAAAATGGAAAAATATGGATATAATTATATGTGTTGTTTGACAAAAGATAAGAGGGTGGTATTGTGGAACAGATAAAAAAGATAGGCTTTTTAATGGACAAGGGGAACAGGGAAAAGAGAGCTATACTAATATATGACATAATTGTCAGGGCAATTGGTATATTAATAGCAAGAAGTATGCCCTTTGGAGGGTACGCTCCATTTGGAATAGCTTTTTTAGCAATTGAACGAAGATTTTCATGGTCAGCAGTTGCAAGTGCATTGATGGCGGCAATAGGTTATTTAAGCTATGCGGATATGTCTATTGCCCTCAGGTACATAAGCTCAATAGTTATCTACCTAATATTTTTATTTGCAGCAGGGAACGGCGAAGAGGAAGTATCGCCGATTTCTGCTGTTTGTGCTGCAGGCGTTGCCATAGCCCTTGGAAGAATAGGGGAGATGATATGGAGTGGAATTTCTTTTGGCAGAGTGCTTCAACTGTTGTGCGATGTATTAATGACGGTATTGGGGGCTATTATTTTTGAGCGTACGAGAGGGGTGCTGCGAGGTGGCAGCAGAAAAATTTTTGCATTAAACAGAGAGGAAAAATTATACGGAGCATTTTTGGCGGCAATAATATTTTTTGGGCTGAGGGGTATAAACATACATGAGTTCTTATCTGCCTCAAATATAGCGGGACTATGGCTTATCTTGATGTTTGCTATGTGTGGAGGGGTAGCCGGCGGAGCCCTGTGTGGTCTTGTAATAGGACTACTAGCAGGAATAGGCGATGATATAATGATAAAGTCTGCCTTGTTTGCCATTTGCGGAGCAGCAGGCGGAGTGGCAGCAAGGTATGGGAAGACAGCGGTCTGTGTCGGTCTTGCGACGGTTGCAGTAGCGCTTACTATATATTGCAGTGAAAATGGCGTATTGCCGCTGGGGTTTATGGATATTCCCTTATCCATTTTTGCAATAATTTTAACTCCTGATGTGATTGTAAGAAATATTGGCAGAATAGCCGGAGTAAGAAGCAAAAATCTTGTAGATGCGTGCTATCGCGATTTTACAAAAATGCGTTTGAATTCTGCGGCGGACTCATTCAGGGTGCTTGCCGAGACTCTTCTGGATTTGTCAGATGAGCCGGGCAAAATAGATATGGAAGATGTTTCGATAATGTTTGACGGCGTTGCCAACCGTGTTTGCAAAAAATGTTCACGAGTCGGCGATTGTTGGGTTACAGGATTTGATTCTACATATCAGACAATGTTTCGTATGCTTCAGCAAATAGAAGAAAAGGGAGAGCTGACAGAGGGCACTGCAGATGGTTTTTTTGGTAAAAGGTGCTTGAGAATTCGGTCTGTTGTCCGCGAAATGAACAGATTATACGAAATATATAAGATAAATTGTGTGTGGAAAAGTAAACTGTGCGAAAATCGTGAGCTTGCAGGACAACAGCTTGGAAGTATGGCACAAATTCTCGATAGCATAGCAGAGGAAATATGCGAAGAAAAGCTCAGCGATGGCTCGGACGAGGAAATAAGAGCGCGGATGGAGTCCAGAAACGTTGATATAGCCAGTGTTGATGTGACCATTAATGTAAAAGGCAGATATACTGCTTATTTGGAGGTCGCAAAGACGACAGATATAGAGTTGTGCAAAAGGTCTGCGGAAAAAGTCCTGAGGGGAGTGCTTGGCACACGAATGGTTATGATTGGTGCAACAAGCGTCCCAAGAGGAGTGCTTATGAGGTTTGCTCAACCGGAAGGCTATATAGTGGAGTCAGGTGTTGCCTGCGTTGGAAAGTCTGCAGAGAACGGAGATAATTGTGCTCTGAGATATTTAAGCAACGGAAAATTTGCCGTAGCCCTCAGCGATGGTATGGGGACGGGTGTCCGTGCATCTCGCGATAGCGGCGCAACGGTAAAATTACTTGGGGATTTTCTGGAGGCAGGATTTGATAAATCAATAGCAGTTCGTCTGATAAACTCTATTATGGTTATGAAGTCGGCAAATGAGGCCTTTGCAACTGTGGATATGTGCGTGATTGATTTGTTCAGCGGAGAGGCGGAATTTGTAAAAAACGGAGCCGAGCCAAGCTACATAAAGCGAGGCAGCGAGGTTGAGACCGTCAGGGCGACATCTCTGCCTGTTGGGGTAATGAGAGAGGTAGAAATCGAGACCTTTGCCCACAAGGTTTTTGACAGAGACACGATTGTAATGCTCAGTGACGGAATTCAGGGAAGAAGTGCACACGAGGAATGGATTAAGACAATGCTCAAAGATGTTGAAGAAGATATGCCGCCACAGGAACTTGCGGACAGAATAATGGATATGGCAACCACTCTTAGCGGCGGCACACCTGAGGATGATATGACGGTAATTGTATTAAAAATATATGCAAGATAAATTCTCCCCGAAACCAAAAAACAAGCCACAAATGTGACTTGTTTTTTTGGTGGCTACGATGCTAAGACTTCTTTTAATATCTTACTACTCAACACGTACTTTGCAAAACACACGATTTAGTTTGATTGTGATTAATTATATGGCACTTTAAAATACTCTAAATACTTTTTAAACTTATCTTGTGCAGATAGACAGGTATCAGTCAAATAACCTTTTTCATTGTTCCATTCAGAAAGACCTCTGTAATAGAACATTTTAAGACTGTCATCAATAATAAACGGAACAATATTATTTTTCAGACATTCCTTAAACATAATAAGTCTACCTACACGACCATTACCATCTTGGAATGGATGCAAAGCTTCAAACTGATAATGAAACTCTATAATTTCTTCCAACGTATGCTCGTTTTTTTGATTATAAGATTTCAAAAGTTCTTTGACTTTCTGTGCAACGACTTCAGGGCTTGCAGTTTCTTTGCCACCAACTTCATTTGGAAGTTTTTTATATTCTCCTACATTGAACCAATCTTTTCTTGAATCTGATGTTCCAGACTTTAAAGTAAAGTGCAGTTCTTTTATAAATTTTTCTGTGAGCTTATATGTTGCGTTATCAATTATCATATCAATACACTTGAAATGATTTGCAGTTTCTATAATATCGTCAACATTCAATGCTTCATTTTCTACACCAATAGTATTAGTTTCAAAAATATATCTTGTCTGGTCGTGGGTTAATTTGCTGCCTTCAATGTGATTTGAATTATAGGTAAGCTCTATTTGTATCTTGTGATATATTCCACCTTTAACAGAAGAGCTTTTCTCTGCGCTAAGTCTCTCAAGTAGATTCTGTGGTTCATTGCTTTTTTTGTTTATTCTATCAGGCTTCTCTGCGTTTTCAGGAATGTTCCAAGTCTTGCCAGTTAAAAAAGCTCCCTGTATTTTATTTTGGGCACAGTAATTGCGTACTGTGCGTTCTGACATATTCCATTTTTTTGCCATTTGGGACACTGATAGATAGTTCATAGTATATCTCCTTTCTGTTATAGTATATCATATTATCGGCAAAAAGTCAATTATATATACTTTGGAATTCTAATATTTTTGCCGATAGCGGCAAAACAATAAAAATAGAGGCTTCAAATCCTCCCCGAAACCAAAAAACAAGCCGCGATGCGACTTGTCTTTTGGTGGCTACGATGCGAGGGATTTCTCACTTCGTGAGCCTGTTGCAACATCAATTCAATCATCGCAAGGGGTTGCTCGATTTCATTGTGTTGCTGCCACTCCTTTTTGCTCGCTGTTTCTGCCACTGGCAGCGCTCGCAAACGTCCCCCACGCGCCTGCGGCGCTCGGCTTCAAATCCTCTCTAAAACCAAAAAACAAGCCACAAATGTGACTTGTCTTTTGGTGGCTACGATGCGAGGGATTTCTCACTTCGTGAGCCTGTTGGAACATCAGTTCATTCGTCGCAATCAAGTTGCTCGAATTCACTGTGTTCCTGCCACTCCTTTTTGCTCGCTGTTTCTGCCACTGGC
>JAZNCD010000069.1:0-24985 GCA_045587365.1 Clostridia bacterium | reverse complement strand
TTCAGGCATATTCGCTGTGTACCTTTCTACCTCTTCTACTGCCTCCTCGTGGCCTGTGAGCGCCCTGAACGCACCAAACTGTGCCGCTCGACTCTCCATTGACATCCTTTGATGCTTCTTTGACGTTGGGTGTGGAAGGTTTATAATATCATCATAATTACTCACGCCTTATGTCCCCCTATCTGCGAATTTCTGTCAAGGGTTGTTGCACCTTCTTCTAAGTTCTTTCCTTTTAAAACTGCATTCTTACCAAATTGCTTTTTTATCTTTAACATTGCTTTTTGTATGCTCTTCTCTTTTCTTAAGGCTTCCTTCTCTTTTTTACGGATTTCATCAAGTCTGTTATAATCCGTAAAAATATTCATTTGTTCATAAGACTTTTCTTCGTCAACGAGATTTTCGTCAATAACATTGTTTACAGTAACATTAAGCCTGCGAACAAGCAAGTCTTTGTCCACAATACGCTCAAAAAGCTCCTCTGCCGCCTCTATTATCAGCTTTGATGATGATGTATACCTATTTAAATTTATTGTGCCATGAGCGTGTTTTGGAACTTTTCTACCATACACGTCCGTAACAACCTCACCCTTATAGCGACGGCTTCCTTTAAGATTATCTATGTCATACCCAATTGTTAGCACAACCTGATTTGTAACAAGTTCTTTATCCACCAAATCAAGAGATAAAAGTTCTGTCATTTCTTTAATAATCAATTTTGCTTTTTCAAACTCGTAGGGGCAGTGAAGCACCTGACCTGAGCCGATGCTCTTGGATTCAGGCTTGTACTTTCTTATATCCTCAATTGTACAAGGCTCCCATCCCCATGCGTGGTCTATTAAAAGTTCAGCATTTACACCAAAGAGTTTGTATAACTTATCCTCGCCATATTGAGAAAGCGACGCCCTTGCGATATCGCCCATAGTATATAATCTATTTTCCTCAAGTTTCTTTGCATATCCTTTGCCAACCCTCCAAAAATCAGTAAGAGGTCTGTGACTCCATAGTTCTCTACGGTAGGAAATTTCATCAAGTTCCGCTATACGCACACCATCTTTGTCTGCATCCTTATGCTTTGCAACTATATCCATGGCAACCTTCGCAAGATACATGTTTGTACCGATTCCTGCTGTGGCAGTAATCCCTGTATTAGACAACACATCTCTTATAATCATCATCGCAAGTTCTCTTGGGCTTTTGTCGTAAGTCTTTAGATATTTAGTCAAATCAATAAACACTTCATCTATTGAATAAACGTGTATATCCTCAGGCGCAATATACTTGAGGTATATCTCAAGTATTCTTGTGCTGTAATTCATATAATACGCCATCCTGGGAGGAGCAACTATATATGAAACGCCAAGTTCGGGGCTTGCCATCAGTGTATTATAATCATATGACTCGCCAACAAAACGCTTATTGGGCGCTTTGTTTTGTCTTTTCCTGTTTACTTCCTTTACCCTTTGTATAACCTCAAAAAGCCTTGGTCTGCCCGGAACACCAAAGGATTTAAGCGATGGTGAAACCGCAAGACATATAGTTTTTTCTGTTCTTCCACTGTCTGCAACAACAAGATTGGTGGTCATTGCATCAAGACCGCGCTCTATACACTCAACAGAGGCATAGAAGGACTTTAAGTCAATACACAAATATGTTCTGTTTTTCATCTATGCCCCTCCTTTTTGCATTAATAGAAATAAAAAGACCTGATAACAGGTCTTTTTATAAGCTTAGTTTGTATAGTTGTCAAAATATCCCTGAACAAGAACCACAGGTGTTCCCTTATCGCCAGAACCTGATGTCAGGTCACAGAGTGAGCCGATAAGGTCGGTAAGCTGACGAGGAGTTGTTCCCTGAGATGCCATATTACCCACAAGGTTATCCTGCTTTGCTTTAATACTTTCAGAAATCGCCTTTTTAAGTTCATCGCCTGATAAATCCTTAAAGTCATTATCAGCAAGATACTTAAGCTTAAGCTCGTTTGGAGTACCAATAAGACCATCAGTATACGCCGGTGATACAACCGGATCTGCAAGCTCCCAAATCTTACCCTTAGGATCTTTAAACGCACCGTCGCCGTATACCATAACCTCAACATGCTTACCTGTTCTCTCAAGCACCTTTGCCTGAATATCAAGCACTAAATCCTTACATTCCTGTGGGAAAAGCTTAATCTTGTCTTCTGTAGATTTGTTTGAGCCTAAAAGACCATAACTCTCGTTAAAGCCGCTGCCATTTACAGATGATGTCAATATATCACTAAGGCTCAATACAACCTTTGCACCTGCGTCTTTTAAAATTCTCTTTGTGCGCGCACGTGTGTGAATGTCGCAGTTAATAATGTGGTCTGTGTAATCAAGAATTGCCCTTGGCTGATTTGCAAAAACAATCTCAACCTCTGCGCCACACTCACAGATTAAGTCACCATAATATTCAACATAGTCTACGCCTGTAAACTCAAGCTCTGTTCTGCCAAATAACTCTCTGTATTTTTCAAGCGTCAAAACATCTGAATAAGGATTAACGCCGGATGCATCTATTTCATCTATGCTGACAAGGGTATTTCCTACTTCGTCTGACGGATAGTTCATCATAAGGACAATCTTCTTTGCAGCTTTTGCAATACCTTTCAGGCATATAGCAAAACGATTACGCGAAAAAATCGGGAAAATAACACCAATTGTATCGCTACCGATTTTTGCTTTTACATCTTTAGCAATATCATCTATGGATGCATAATTTCCCTGTGCTCTTGCAACAATTGACTCGGTAATTGAAATTACATCTCTGTCACGAATTTCAAACCCCTCAAACTGCGCAGCCTCAAGTACACTTGTTGTAACGATTTCTGCAAGATTATCACCCTCACGGATTATTGGGCAACGAATACCTCTTGAAACAGTTCCGACTCTTCTCTCATTGCTTGCCATCTTTAACCCCTTCATTTCATACGAAATTTGTTCTGCCATTTATGGCAGATGTTATAATGTGATTTTTACCACCAAAGTATTATATCATACCAACATCTGTTTTTCAATATTTTTTTTTATAATTTTTATACTTTTTTATTATTTATGCTATGTTTAAACATATTTCAGGGCGCAGCAAAATTGCTGCGCCCCAAATTGCTATTCCATATAGTACTTTTCTTTGTATTGATTATAGATGTTTACAAACTCTTTTGAGCCACCTGTTTTCAGATTACGCAGATATTCGTGGGTTTCAAAGGAATCATGAGCAATCTCAATATAACATACTGCTATGTTTGAGCAGTGGTCTGATACTCTCTCGTAGTTGTTTAAAATATCAGAGAGAATAAATCCAAGCTCCAAGGTACAATCTCCCTGACGGAGTCTTGTCACATGGCCTGCCTTTATCTTTCTCTTTAATCTGTCAATTACCTGTTCAAGCGGCTCTATCTTCTCTAAAACATCAAGGTCATCATTAATAAGCGCATTTGTGGTAAGCTCTAATATCTCTGTAACTGCACTTGTAATAATCGCTATATCCCTTGTTGCAGTTTCAGAAAATCTAATATCCTTATCACTTATTTCCTTTGCAGCCTCTGCAATGTTAAGGGCGTGATCAGAAATTCTCTCAAGGTCACCAATTGTATGCAAAAGCTCTGTCACCACTCTACTATCCTGGGCAGCCATTTGACTTGCAGCAATCTTGACAAGATATGTGCTTGTTTTGTCCTCAAACTTATCAACCATCTTTTCAAGCTTGTTTACCTTTTCAAACTCTGCTTCGTTATAGTCACTCAAAAGCTTGGTTGCAATGTCAAATGACTTCTTAGAAATCTTCGCCATTTCGCACACAAGTTCTTTACACTTCTCAACCGCGAAAGATGGAATGTCAAGAAATCTGTCATCAAGTGTATCAAAGACATCAAGTTCTTTGTCTGTCTCTTTTGATTTAAAGGTCTTAATAGCAAGTTTCTCAATCTGCGAGCAGAACGGCATAAGGATAACTGTTGATACAATATTAAAAAGAGTGTGCACAACAGCAATGTTAAAAGCACTTGCTCTCTGGTCCATAAAAGCAAAGCCAATAACGCCATGCAGAAGATAGAAAATCCCGCATACCACTATAACACCAATCATCTTTATATAAAGACAAGATATTGCAACTCTTTTAGACTCGGTGTTTCCGCTCAGCGCAGATAAAATCGGTGTAATTGTTGTACCAATATTCTGTCCGAGTATTACAGGTATTGCTGTTGAATATGGTATAGCACAAGTAAGTGCCAACGCCTGAAGAACACCGACAGACGCTGATGATGACTGAATTATAGCAGTAAATATAGTGCCGACAAGGATGCCCATTATTGGGTTATTTGAGAACATTGTAAGAATATTTGTAAACGCCGCGTTATCCTTAAGCCCCTCAACCGCTCCGCTCATGGTTTCCATACCGAACATAAGTATCGCAAATCCAAGGAGTATAAAACCTGTATTTTTCTTCTTATCATTCTTGGCAGTCATAGTCATTATTAAACCAATTGCAGATAATATTGGCGTAAAAGATTCCGGCTTTAATAACTTTAAAATTATCGCTGTACCTTTAATATCAGCAGTACTCAAAAGCCATGACGTAACGGTTGTACCGACATTGGCACCAAGTATTATGCTTATGGTCTGGCCAAGCTTCATAATACCTGAGTTTACAAAACCAACAAGCATAACCGTTGTTGCAGATGAAGACTGAATAACAGCTGTAACAATCAATCCAAGCAAAAAGCCCTTCCATCTTGTAGATGTAAGCCTTGCAAGAATTGACTCAAGCTTACCGCCCGCAAGCTTTTTCAGACTGTCTCCCATAAGGTCCATACCATAGAGAAACAGTGCAAGTCCGCCAATTAAACCTAAAATACTAAAAATGTCCATATAATATCCTCCTATATCCTATGTGTCTGCCCTTCGTTTACAACATAACCTCTTTGTAAATCGTTGGAACAACTTTTCTTTTGTATTTAAACTCATTCATATCAATCGAATCAAACATTCTATTCTTTCTCCTGTATACAGGCTTATTTTATCCCTCTTGCTTCAAGATAAAACCTCTTGTCACAGGCATCACCCATAGAGAATGTCTTTCTGGGTAAAGCACCATCTAAAATAACAGACTTATACAAATCAGATTTATCCATAGCATCGAAAATAATCCCGAAGTTCAATGTATCCGCACACAGTTTATGTACAACATCCTCTCCGTGGATATAGTCCACTTCGCCACCGTTTTCTGCTATGTAGCTGTCAATAAACTTCTGCACAGTTGCAACAGTTAAATATTCCTTAGGATTTTTAACTACAACCGTCTTAGACTCTCCTCCACACACAAAGACAAAGTGCTGACCATTCTCATCGCCGTTATAACTTATATCGTATTCTTCTTCAAGCTTTTTGAGAAAATCATTTCCGTCTGCATCAAAAACAACTCTGTGTATTGCCTCAAACACAAGCGATTTATCGTGGAGATTTACAAGCTCACAAATGGCATATCTGGCTTTAGATTCCTTTGCCGCATCAACACCTATTTCAGCCTTTAAATTCTCATAGTGTGTCTTTGCCGTTGCAAGAGAATGATTTCCGTCACCCATAGCAAACACAAGGGGCGATTTGCCTTTTACATTATATTTGTTATCAAACACATCCTGCTCGCCAAGACGGGCAAGTTTTTCATCGAGTCTGCGGCTTGCATCCTCTGACATTTTATAGCCCCTTATATGACCTGAATTCTGCATTAAATCAAAATCATAAAGCTTTTCAAAGCTATCTTTTATATCTGCATTTGACTCAATAATATCACATTTATCATCATCAATTAAAAGCATAATATGCGGAAGCTCAACCAGTGCATCAGAGCGCACCTTAAGACGGGGAGGTATTCTTGATATAACAGTCCCCTCTGTCGCTCTGACCTTTGACTGAGAGTCTGACGAGAAATCATAATCCTCAAGGTCAACAGCGCCAACTATACCAAGTCTTTTTGCGCCGTTTGCCAACGTTCTCTCGACAAACACATATGTATCTTTATATTCTGCAAAAATATCTTCGCCTATGTACTGCTTCATAACAGAATTGGTCTTTTTAATTCTGTCTTCTATGTCTGCGTCGTTTAGATAAATCTCCGGCACAGTTATTTTAAGCGTAGACGGTGCATCCCCCACATCCGCAGATACTGCATTCCAGTATTCAGGCTCCGATGTGTACTGATCGCAGGCAACTGTGCTCCACTTCTTCATTTTTTCACTGTCTGCCGAAAACCTCGGCAAGAGAATATCAGCTCTTTTAAATGTCATATACAATTACCTCTCTTTGGCTAAATATTTATCCCATTATACTTAGTTTACATTACCATTTGAATTATGTCAAACCTAAATTTTAATTTTTTGTATTTTTTTGTCTAATGTGTTTTCCTTATTTTTATATATACCAAACTTGCAAAAACAAAAATGGCAATCTATTTATGATAGATTGCCATTTTATTTTTAACTAATCGTCAATACTGTTATCCGTAGCCTTTTCAAAAATTTCCACTACTTCCTGTGATGGCGCCTTATCAATCAAAGTAACTATAACAGCCGCAATTGCACCAATTATAAATCCGGGGATTATCTCATACACTCCCGTGATAGCAGTCAGTGTAAGTCCGCCTGAAACAGGGAGCCACAACCAAAGCATATCAACAAGAGCACCAACTATAATACCGGCAACCGCACCTTTGTATGTAAATCTCTTCCAGAAAAGTGAAAGCAATACTGCAGGGCCAAATGCCGCACCGAAAATTCCCCATGCATTAGATACAAGATCCATAATAGCCTGCGCTGCTTTACCCTTACTGCTTGCAATAAAGAAAGCAACAATTGCAATAGCAACAACGACTAGACGGCTTACCCAGAGCATTTCCTTGTTTGATGCGTTCTTTCTGATTATAGGCTTATAAAGGTCACTTGAGAAGGATGATGCCGCAACGAGCAACTGAGAGTCAGCAGTTGACATAGATGCCGCAATAATCGCTGCAAGCAAGAGACCTGCGATAAACGCAGGGAAAACATCACGTGCAAGTTCAACAAATATCAAAGACTGCTTACCCTCAGAGAGCAATACTTCAGATAAGTCCGTACCATTTGAGTATACAAACATTCTGCCAAGATATGCAATCATTATCGCAGCAGCAAGAGAGAGTACAACCCAAATAATTGCAACTGTAGCTGACTTTTTAACCATTGATGGTTTTTCAATAGCCATAAATCTTACGATAATGTGAGGCATACCAAAGTATCCAAGACCCCATCCAAGACCTGACAACACATCCTGCCAGCTAGCATTAAAGAAGGTTGAAACAAATTTAAACTCTTCTCCATCGGGTCCATGATATACTGTTGTAAGCGCCGTCGGGTCAAGATTTCTTGTAAATCCAATAACAATCGGCACAATCAAAAGTGCAGCAATCATCAAAAGCCCCTGGAAAAAGTCTGTCCAGCAAACCGCATTAAATCCGCCAAGGAATGTATACACGATTACGATTGCTGCAAATATAATCATAGCAACCATAGGATCAAGAGTCGGAACAAGAGTTGTAAATACATCCGAGCCTGCAACAAATGCAGAAGCAACATAAATTGTAAAGCAAACAAGAAATACGATAGCACAGATAATGCTCAAAACGTGGCTCTTGGTAGCAAAACGATTTGAAAGATACTGAGGAAGTGTGATAGAGTCACCTGCAGCTCTTGAAAACTTACGAAGTCTCTTAGCAACCAAAATCCAGTTTGCAGCCGTGCCGATTGCAAGACCAATACCAATCCACGCCTGTCCAAAACCAAAAGCAAGAATGCTTCCGGGAAGACCCATCAACAGCCAAGCACTCATATCTGATGCCTGAGCACTCATCGCTGTAACCCAAGGCCCCATTGCACGTCCGCCAAGGAAGTAATCCTTTTCTGTTATCACCTTTGATCTTACAAAAAAGAAAACCCCTATAGCTACCATTGCTACAAAATATAAAACAAATGCAAAAATATCCATATATTCTCATTCTCCTTTGTGTTATTTATTGCATAAATAGCATTATATCACATGTTTTTACAAAAATCAATAGAGAACTAAGTACAGACCGTATTCTATACTAAGTTCTCTATATTTTTAAATATCTCTTTATTTACTTGAATTTTTAAAAAGACGATTTTACAGACGAATTTCCGACAAAAACATAGGCATGACCTTCTTGGCATAGCTTCTGAGAGAATATTCTCCGCCACTGAGACACCAGTCATATATAAGCGCCCTCTCGCTTATTGCATAGAGCTTTACAATTTCATTGACCGTCATCTCGCTTGTGATTTCTCCGTTTTTCTGTCCGTCAGACACAATCTTTCTGAGCAGTTTATAATATGGACGCTTGCTGTCAAGAAGATGCTTCTCTCCTTTTGTAACAAGCTGAGTTGAATAAAGTCGTGTCAAAAGGTCAATATCAATTCTGTCTTCTATTACCGCAAAAAGCTCCGCATTAAGGTATAAAAGCTTTTCAAAGGATGACATAGAATCCGGCATTTCGTCTTTAAGCCTTATATATTCCTCATCAAAAATATAAGAGAGGGAACCAAGCAGTGCATCCTTGCCCTCAAAATAATGGTAAAAGGACCCCTTTGAGGTGCCCGATTTTTCTATTATCTCCTCTACTGTTGTATACTCATAGCCCTGCTCATAGAACAAATCCCACGCGGCATTTATAATTCTGCCCTTTGTATTCCTCTCGTTTTTCTTTGACATATGCATCATTCCTTATAATCTATAAGTTCTTTTATATCCATCGGAGACGGCGCCTCTATTTCAATCCCTCTTCCATCTTCAGGATGCCTGAAGAATACCTTTTTGCAATGAAGTCTCGTTGCCACATTCCTCTGTGGTGCACCATATAAATCATCTCCGTATATTGGTGTACCAATATAGCTCATATGAACTCTCAGCTGATGCGTTCTTCCTGTCTTAGGAAACAGACTGACCAACGACAGTCCATCGCAGGATGCGACAGTCTTATAATCAGTTATTGCCTCTTTACCCTCGTCACTTACACATCTTAGTATAATACTCTCATACTTTCTTTTTATGGGTGCTGATATTCTTCCATCTAAAGGGTCAGGTGTCCCGTTTACAACAGCTATATATTCTTTTATTATTCCTCCGCTCTTCATTTGCTCTGCCAGACGAAAGGCAGAAAGGGGATTCTTTGCAACAAGAACAACCCCCGATGTATCTCTGTCAAGGCGGGTAATTGCACGAAATGTAAAGTTCTGCCCATCATAATAATGCATAAGTCCGTTTGCAAGGGTGTCATCATAGTGATTTAGCGACGGATGGGTAGGCATACTTCTTGGCTTGTTTATAGCGATAATATCCTCATCTTCATATAGAATATCAAGAGGAATATCCCTTTTTACAATATCCGATACACCATCGTGTATAGAAACGTTCAATACCTGTCCCTCTTTTACTCTTTCGCTGACAAACACCCTTTTGCCATCAAGCACAATCCCGTCATTTGTCTTTTTTAAATCAGCGATAATACCATCAGACAAACCAAATCTTTTTTTAATAATTTGCCCCACAGTACATCCATCAAGTTCGGCCGTTATTTTTAATAATAAATTTTTATCCATTATAATTCAAGCAGCACTTTGCCGATTACCTCTGCCATTATGGCGTGTCCTGCATCATTCGGATGAAGCCCATCAGGTACAAGGCTTTCATCTGATGAGTCAAGGGGATTTATTTTAAACAAATCTATAACCTTGACATCTCTTTTTTTGCAAATTTCTAAAATAGCTTCTGCATAATCACTAAGAATTTTACCATCCGGCACAGATGGTTCTGTCTCTGCAAGTCTGTGGAGAGGTGTCATAAATATTATCTCAGATTTAGAAAATTCTCTCTTAAGCTTACTTATAAGAGAGTTAAGGGCTCCGCAGAATGTGTATACATCCTCGCTATCACTATCAGCATTACCAAAACGTGCATCACCATGACCAAAATCATTTGTACCGCCAAAAACTACAACCGCATCCACATCACGGTCCATAACCTCGGCACGCAGTTCAAAGGTTAAATCAACCTTTGTATCCTCTCTTGTGGGCACCGTTTGTCTTGCAATACGGGTGCCGCCGACACCGTAGTTGTTTGCAATACTTAAATTGAATTTTTCTTTAATAATCTGGTGAAAGCACTTCTCGGGTCCTGTTACTCCGACTCCCTCTGTAATACTGTCACCTAAAAAATTTATTTTTGCACCGTCGAGTCTCATTTTTCTTATCCCTTTCACTTATTATGTATCATTTATAAAGATACTTTTATACTTTGAGATTCCGAGAACACTATAAAAGGCTTTTCGTCAATAGAAAGTATCTTTTTTGAAACACCTCGTTAAAGATGCCCAAAATCGACTTTATTTTTAATGTTTTATATTCTTGATACACCGGTCTTTCTTGCAGCTTCAGCAACTGCCGCCGCAACGGTCTTACCGATTCTATCATCAAATGCCATAGGCAAGATATACTCTGCGTTAAGCTCTTCATCAGAGACAAGTCCTGAGATGGCATAAGATGCCGCCATTTTCATCTCGTCATTAATATCACTTGCGCGAACATCAAGAGCGCCTCTGAAAATACCCGGGAAGGCAACTACATTGTTTATCTGGTTAGGATAGTCTGAGCGACCTGTACCAACCACTGCCGCTCCGCCCGCCTTTGCCTCGTCGGGCAAAATCTCGGGCACGGGATTTGCCATAGGGAACACTATCGCTCCCTCTGCCATTGTGCTTACCATATCGGCAGAGACAATGTTTGGTGCCGAAACGCCAATAAATACATCTGCACCACGCAGGGCATCTGAAAGGCTACCTTCAAGATGCTCCCGATTTGTGATTTTTGCAAGCTCTTTATGGGCATCATTGAGACCCTCCATACCCTCGCATATAACACCAAATCTATCAACCATAACAAGATTTTTAACTCCCAGATTCATAAGGTGCATACCAATAGCTGTGCCCGCACTACCCGCTCCGTTAATTACAACACGAATATCCTCCATCTTCTTGTTAACAACCTTAAGGGCGTTTATCATAGCCGCCGCAACAACTATCGCAGTACCATGCTGGTCATCGTGAAAAACAGGGATGTCGCAAATTTCCTTAAGTCGTCTTTCGATTTCAAAACAACGCGGTGCCGCAATATCCTCAAGGTTTATCCCGCCAAAGCTGCCTGAGAGAAGATATATTGTCCTGACAAGCTCGTCAACATCCTGTGTCTTTATACAAAGGGGAAAAGCATCAACGTCTGCAAACTCCTTAAAGAGGGCACACTTACCCTCCATAACAGGCATACCCGCCTCAGGACCGATATCACCAAGTCCCAAAACCGCCGAGCCATCTGTAATAACGGCTACAAGATTGTGTCTGCGTGTAAGTTCATACGACTTGTTTATATCCTTGTTTATCTCAAGACATGGCTCTGCAACACCCGGTGTATATGCAAGTGATAACTGCTCTCTGTTCTTTACGGGCGTTCTTGAAATTACCTCTATTTTACCCCGCCACTCTTTGTGGCATTTTAACACTTCTGCTTTAATATCCATCTTATTATCCCCCTCTTTTATATCTATCCTTCATTATAATCAAAGCAAGCCCTTGTCTCTGTGTATGGTCTTACCTTTGTATCGGCAACATCTACATGTGCAGGGTGAATCGCATACCCCTTAAGCGCCGTCTCATCCTCAAAAACAGAATTGAGCATAACATCTGTGTTTGATGATGCAAGACACTCTGTCTCCACCTTTATCTCAACAAGCCCGGGAATCATGCCTTTTAGCCCCTCAAGGCCTTGCTTTATCCCCTCTTTAACCTCTGCATTGTTATACTCTTCCTTCAGTTTCCATAAAATAATATGCTTTACCATAAAAATACACCTTTCTTTATCCTTAATTCTCCATTTTCAATTTTCAACCATCCATTTGATTTCATCTTTGATGAAATCATTATATCATACAAAACTTTCTTTTTCAATATAAAAAACGTATTTTTTCCTTTATGTGCTACGCAATTTAAGTTGCAAACGAAATATAATTTGATTTTTTGTAAATTGTGTGGTATAATATTTTAGAATGTAATTTTATCTTGCATTACAAGGACAAAAGCAACTACAAGAAAGGAATGATAATATTGGCAAAAACATATTTAATCAAAAATCGTGCCTTTGCCTTAATCCTGACACTTACGCTTATTATAAGCATTTGTTCGCCTGTATTTTCTCAGGAGGATACTTTAAAATATGACATTTATACCTACACACTCTCAAACGGCACAATAACCATAACAGGCGTAGATGATGTAGCCGGTGTTGTAAATGTCCCCAACAAAATTGACGGGAACATTGTTACATCAATCGGTGACGGAGCCTTTGGCGGAAGTTCAAAAATAACAGAGGTACACATTCCCGAAAGTGTCACAAAAATCGGCTCTATGTGCTTCGCATATAGCGGGGGCATCACAACGGTCTATCTTTCATCAAGTGTGACATCAATCCCCGATGGTGCATTTTATCAATGTACTTCTCTTGGCAGTGTATCAATAGCTTACGGCACAACAAGTATTGGCTCAAAAGCCTTTGCACTGTGCCCAAACCTTACTTCGATTACAATTCCAAACAGTATGAAGAAAATTGCCGATGATGCTTTTCTTGACACTGAAAATGTTACATTCCACTGCTATTTAGGCGAAAATGCCGTAGGCTATTCCTTTGCACAAAGCAAGGACATCGCCTGCGAGGAACTTATCACAGTGTATGTAAACAACAAGGAAATAGCCTTTGACCAACCACCTATTACTGAAAAGAAAAAATTTCGTACTCTTGTTCCGCTTCGGGCAGTGCTCGAATATATGGGTGCAGAAATAGAGTGGTACAACGATATGAACTATGCAGGCATTGACATCGGCGATAACAGAATTTTGATAAAACCCGGCAGCGAATTTATGATGGTCAACGGAAAGGCAGTAACCCTCAGTTGCCCCGCCCTTGAATATAACAACCGTGTTCTTCTTCCTATCCGAGACGTTGTAGTAGCAGTTGGCGGAAAGGTTGCATGGGATGAATACAACAAAACAGTTAATATAACATATAACAACTAAAAAATAACCTATCGGCATTGCCGATAGGTTATTTTAAATTATCCGGGGATTTGTTCTGACAGAACTACCTGTATCGACTCCGTTCTGCCCGTTGCGTATTTATAAACCTGCATTTTAAGTGCATATCCGGGGCTATAATTTGACTTAATTTTATTAAGTGTTTCACTGTCAGTCACCTTTTGCCCTTCAACCTCGGTAATAATATCTCCCTGCTGAAGTCCTGAGTTTCTTGCAGCCTCACTGGAAACTTCCATTATCTGAACACCCTGAGGCCACGAGTATGCCTGAGCCATATAAGACGTCACATCTCTTGTCGAAATCCCGATTACGGGGCGTCCTTTAACATACCCATATTCTAAAATATCCGCAATAATCACCTTGGCTTCTGTGCTCGGGATAGCAAATCCCATACCTTCAATACCGGAATACGCAACCTTTACAGAATTAATTCCTATAACCTCTCCTCTGGTATTTATAAGGGCACCACCTGAGTTTCCTGAATTTATTGCAGCATCGGTCTGAATAAGATTCATGGTTCTGTTGTCAACCGAGATGCTTCTGTTGACGCCGCTGACAATTCCCTCTGTAACACTGCCGAAAAACTCAAGTCCCATAGGGTTGCCTATTGCAACAACTCTCTCTCCGACTTCTAGGGCGTTTGAATCGCCTATCGTTGCAACCGTCAATTCTTCGGTTGGCTCTATTTTTATAACCGCAAGATCTGTTTGTTCATCCTTGCCCACAAGCTTTGCATCATACTCTGTTCCCGTGTTTAAAGTTACTTTAACGGTTGTTGCACCATCTACGACATGGTTATTTGTAACAACATAGCCATCTGCACTCAAAATTATACCTGACCCCTCAGCCTCTGAGGTTGTGCTTGTTCCAAAAAAGCTCATTTGACCCTGAACTGTGCTTGTAATACCAACAACCGCAGGTCCGACTTTTTTAACAATCTCGGTTGTTGCCATTTCTCCCGCAGTGTTGACAACCGGAACAGCTCCACTGTCTACAGGCGATGTCTGCATACTCTCGAGCAGTTCCTGCTTCGATGCAATCCTCTTGTCCTCTTTGCCTAAATTCCGTCCAAGCATAAATGCACCACCAAGGAGCGTCACATTTACTATCGAAATAACAACCATGGCTGCCACAAGCCTTTTACCAAAACGCTCTTTATTGCCTGAGTATATATTTTCTTTGTATCTGATTTTATTTAAGGGAGCATTAACCTCATAAGACACTTTTTCTTCTGTGCCATATCCGCCACCAAGGTCAATCCTTATATCACTGCTCTCGTCTGTATTTGTCGGAAAATCAGATACATCCTTTTCGTATTCAACCTGTGGATTTATATCATTTTCCTGTGCAAATGATATATCTGTATTTGTATCTTCCCTCTCCTCACCGTTCCACTCAGAAAAGGTGTTCTTTTCATTAAAGTCTTTATCAAACTCATTCATATCATTATCCTCCATAATAAATAGTGTCCCTCTTATATGTTTAGTCTATTCCAATCTTTTGTTCTAAATTATATCTTACAATATTTACGATTATATTAACATTCTGTAAAAGAGTTATAAATTAATCTATTTGCCCTTGTCAAGTCTGAATATAAACTCTGCATATTCTCCCTGCATGCCATCGACAGATATATCCTTTCCATGAGCAAGCAAAATATTTTTTACAAGATACAGACCTATTCCTGTTCCCTCTGTATTTTCGCTTCTTGACTTGTCTGCCTTATAAAAACGTTTAAATATCATATCCTTTTGCTCTTCTCCTATTCCAACGCCTGTGTTTCTGACCGAAACAACCACCTCGTGTTGCTTTGTTTTTACAAATATTGTTATTTTACCTCCATTATCTGTAAACTTCACGGCGTTGTCAAGCAGATTGGTCATAACTCTCGTAATACTGTCCTTATCAGCATATACCATACAATTTGCCGACTCAAAACACAGTTCTACGTCAATATTTTTTTCCTCAATCTTCTGTTCGAGAGAAATAATACAAATTCTTATAAGCTCGTTTATATCAAAATTTACCTTATTCAGTATCATCTTATCCGACTGAAGTCTTGTAATATCAAGAAAGGTATTAACAAGTCGGGAGAGTCTTGTGATTTCTTTATATACAATTTCAAGATACTCTCTCTGTCGCTCCTGCGGAATTGTATCATCCAGCATGCCCGACACAAACCCTCCTATTGTTGTCATAGGCGTTCTAAGCTCATGAGACACATCGGATATAAACATATTCTTTACTTCTTCAGACTTCTCAAGCTCTGTCGCCATACTGTTAAAAGCATCGGCAAGCTCTGCAACCTCATAAATATCCGAATTTTTTGCAAGCTCATCTACCCTGACAGAAAAATTTCCCTTGGCAAATTCTTTTGTCGAATTGCTTATACTCTTAAGCGGAACAGAAAATCTTTTTGCAAGAAAATAGGAAAGCACCAGGGAGGTTATTATAATTATTATCATCGAAACAAGCAGAATTTTAAACAAATCATAACGAACCCTCTGATGTTCGGGTATCGGTCTGCTGACAGATACCGCACCTATGATTTCGCCGTTTATACCAACAACAGGTCGTTGTATAGTAAACATGGTTTCACTAAACGTATTACCCATTGTGCCAATCATAGTATTCTTTCTTCCACTTAAAACGGTTTTTGTATATTGCCCGTCTATAAATAAGGGTTTATCGTTTATATATTCATTACCGGATGCAGAGGCGAGTATTCTTGACCTTGAATCAATTATAAATATATAGCTTCCGCTTATACGCGCAAAACCATTAAGAACATTGTCTATGTTTTCAATCCTTCTGTTGCTGTTCACCATTTCAACTATTGTCTCGATGTTTTTGACAAGATATTCCTCGTTCTGTTTGGTCAGGTAATTTGTAAGCAAAACCATCTGTGTAGACCCGAGAATTATAATACAGACAAGTAATGAAACCATATTTATACTGAATATTTTTGAAAAAACACTCTTTCTGCCCATAGCGCTCCCTCACTGCATAGATTTACTCAACCTCAAATTTATATCCTACACCCCAAACGGTTTTAAGCCTCCATTTTCTGTCCTCTGTTTCTATTTTTTCTCTTATTCTCTTAATGTGGACATCAACCGTTCTGGAATCACCAAAGAATTCATACCCCCATATTTCATCGAGGAGCTGATCTCTGGTGTATACTCTATTCTTGTTTTTTGCGAGGAAATACAAAAGCTCAAATTCCTTTGGCGGCATATCAAGCTTTTTATCATCGAGATATACCTCGTACGCTTCCCGTCCTATTCTTAATCCGTCAAATACAACCTCTTCTTCCTCCGGCTCAGGACTGACACGGCTTTCGCTACGACGCAGAACTGCCTTCATTCTGGCAATCAGCTCCTTTGGCTCAAAGGGTTTTACGACATAATCGTCAGCCCCAAGTTCAAGTCCGAGCACCTTATCAAAAGTTTCACCCTTGGCGGTCAGCATAATAATCGGAGTATCACTCATTGCCCTGATTTCGCGGCAAACCTGCCACCCATCTTTAACCGGGAGCATAATATCAAGCAGCACCATATCAGGAGAAAATTTTTTAAAACACTCAATCGCAATTTGACCGTCAGTTGCAATTATCGCCTCAAATCCTTCTTTTTCCACATACAGACGGATAAGCTCGCAGATATTTTTTTCATCATCTACAATAAGAATTTTATTTTTTACACTGTTCATAAATATACACCTCTTACAAATCGGCTTATATTTCTCATTATACTATTATTTTAACAAGAAATCAATACACCATTATTTTATCTTTAAGAATATTTATTTTTAATCTTCATATAATAATTATTAGATTTTAAATTATACTTACGGAGTGATTTACCATTATGACAAAAAAACATTCTAAAGCACAGGAAAACCCACACAGAGCAGAACTTATTAAGTCTCTGATCTGCGACATATCAGGAGCAAGAACCGAGATGGATATTGCGCAAAAGAACTTTGACAGAGTATATAACTGCGATGAAGTCGATTACTACATCTACAAACTTCGGGCTGCGCAGACAAGATATGATTACCTTATAAAAAGGCTAAAAGAAATCAATACATTTTAAAATGCTTAAAGGGCTCATTTTTTGGGTCCTGTTTTTATTATACTTGTATATATACAGAATAAACATTAAATAATAATTAAGTATGTCCCATTTATAAAAAAATTGTAAACTTTTTCATAATAAAGAGTTAAATTTTTCAATTTATCTTGCGAAAGATAACCTGTTATTGTATACTTATATTAAAATATAATATCTACCTCTGACACAAAATGTATGGAGAATATTTATGAGAAAACCTCTTGGACTAATAATTAAAATACTCCCATTTGTCATTATGGGTATCCTGATTGCCGCAATATTTCTCTCAGGCGAGGAACCTGGTGTTGACATGGTTTTATCACTTTTGCCCGACAATATGTTTCTCTCCGCCGTCTTTCTGCTTACTATGTATGCACTCAAAAGCCTGTCTGTTATCTTCCCGATAATTCTTCTTCAAATTGCTGCAGGATTGATTTTTCCTATATGGTATGCATTGCTTATAAACATTATCGGCACAACTATCGCCTATGCAATTCCTTATTTTATAGGTCGAATTTCAGGCTCGACGGCTACAGAAAAACTGCTTAAAAAGCACCCCAAAGCCCGCGAGATTGTTGATATGCAACGTGACAACTCCTGGTTTCCGTCTTTCATTTTGCGGGCGGTCAGTTGTCTGCCTGCAGACATTGTAAGTATGTGTCTTGGCTCTATCAACGTTCCATTTATCCCATATATAGTTGCAAGTGTAATCGGCACTCTTCCGGGGCTTATCCCGGCTACAACTGCAGGAATGAGTATGCTTAATCCAAAATCCGGAGTTTTTATAATATCTGTTGCGTTTACTATCGTAACATCAGTTGCATCAATTGTTGCATACGCAATCATAAAAAGAAAAAATTATAACACAAAATCGAAAATTTACTCGAAAGAGAGATAAAAATATTATGAAGAAACGAATCATTGTAATAGGCGGCGGCGCCGCAGGAATGATGGCGGCAGGCACTGCCGCCGAGAGAGGACACAATGTTGCCCTTATTGAACAAAACAAGATGCTTGGCAAAAAGCTGATGATTACAGGCAAGGGCAGGTGCAACATAACAAACGCCTGCGAGGATGTGGAGACCCTTTTAAAAAATGTAATAACAAACAACCGCTTTCTATACAGCGCCTTTTATAACTTTGACAATATGCAGACCATAGACTTTTTTGAAAATCTTGGTGTCAAAACAAAGGTCGAACGTGGCGGCAGAGTTTTCCCTGTATCTGACAAAAGCGGTGATGTTGTCTCTGCCCTTAGAAGCTATCTTATAGAAAATGATGTAGAGATAATCAATGACAAGGTGTGCAAAATAATTGCCGAGAACAACAAAGTCTGTGGCGTAGAATGTGATAAACGAGGGGAACTCAGGGCCGATTCTGTCATCCTTGCAACAGGTGGGGCTTCATATCCTCAGACCGGCTCAACAGGTGACGGATATATCTTTGCAGAAAGTCTTGGTCACAGTACAACTCCTCTCCGTCCATCTCTCGTACCCATCGAGGTCGAGGAAGATTTTATATCTTCTTTGGTTGGATTATCTCTTAAAAATATCGCTATATCTGTTAAAAATAATAAAAACAAGACAATTTATTCAGATTTTGGCGAAATGATGTTTGCTCATTTTGGATTAACAGGTCCTGTAATTCTCAGTGCAAGCGCACATATGAAAGACATTGAAAAAGAAAACTATAAAATACATCTTGATTTAAAGCCTGCACTTGATGAGAAACAACTTGATGACAGAATTTTGCGAGATTTTTCCGCAAATATTAATAAAGATTTTGTAAACTCCCTTGACGCTCTTTTGCCAAAGGCGCTTATTCCTGTTGTGGTTGAGCTATGTCAAATAGACCCACATAAAAAAGTAAACTCTGTAACCGCACAGGAGCGAAAGCGGCTTACAGAGCTTCTGAAAAATATCGAATTTAACGTTACAGGCCTTTGCCCGATAAAGCAAGCTATAATTACCTCAGGCGGTATAAATGTCCGCGAGATAAATCCCTCTACTATGGAATCAAAGCTTGTTTCAGGACTATACTTTGCAGGCGAGATTATAGATGTAGATGCCCTGACAGGTGGCTTTAACCTACAAATAGCGTTTTCTACGGGACGCCTTGCGGGCTCTCTCTGCTGATGCCCTGCGATAGCTTAGCCTTATATTGGTCTGAATGGTTGTCTTAAGCACACAGAGGGTAATCGACAGAGAGTAGGTAACTCCTGTTGCAATCCAGAACTTCTGCATTGTACTTTCAAGTTCAATATGACCCATATAGTAATAAAGGACCGATATTATAAGACAATGTATTAAATAAATATCATATGATGCGTTGGATATACTCGTTAAAAATCCTTTACCCATATTCTCGAGGGAAACTGTAAGATTTTCTGCGTAAATATAAAATCCGAATATTGAGAATATGCAGAACATAACCACAATTATTGAATCAAAGGAGTACTGTATCAAACCGCCGTGTTGCATATACGAGAGTATGCAATGAGATATGGCAAGTATAAACCACCCTATGTATATAACAGGCTTTGCAGCTTTGACCGTTTCAACAAATCTATCATAGTTAAGTCCGATATACATACCTGCAATCCAAAATATCAAATATGATGTAAAGAACTCGTTTGTATATGTGGCAAGAGTGATTACAGAAATCCCTTCGGTTGATATTGGATTTACAAAAGGCAGCTTAAGTCCGCTTGCCCACTGTATAACCGAAAGCGCACTCTGGGGAAAATACATTCTTGACAAGATCGTTACAACAAGGGATATAATAATTAAAGTAATACCAAAAATGTTTGACTTAATCTTTGTAATCAACACCCAAAGAGGCATCAGGATATAAAATTGCATAATAAGTACGACAAAGTAGAATTGAGCAGATATGTCCCCCCTGAGGATAAACCATCCAAGCTCGCTCCAGTCAAAGCTATTAAATCCGTCAAGATGCATAGCATACACAAAAACTACATAATATACAACAACTGCAATCATATATGGGAGGTACACTCTTAAAAATCTGCCAAGGAGAAACTTTGGATAATTAAATTTTCCCTCTCCGTACTTATAAAATAATTTTATGGCACTTGTAAATACAAAACCGGGTACAGCGAAGGTCATAAGCTTTGTAAGAGACATAAAAACAATAGACGATACACTCCATTTCGGGAAGGCATCAACCCCCTCCGACAAGAGATGTATCCCTATAACGAACATACACATAAAAAATTCATAAACGGATATTTCGGTAATTTTTCTCTTCATCGCTATATACTCTTCCTCCGATTGTCATATATGCTATTAATTTTACCTTATCATCTCATTTATGTCAACACATAAATTATTGTATACCACCACAGGAGGCTTTTTATATGTCTGCATCACAGAATAAACGAAAACACTTACGATTTAAAGCGAGACTCAGACTATACAGACAAAAAAATCTTAACAAAACCTCAGGCAGAGGCAAATTCATTATATATCAGCTGCTCACCTTATTTGTTATATTGGTGCTTATCGACCAGGCAATAAACGGCAGATACGAAAATTGCTTTACCTGTGCCCTGACCCTTGTGCTTTTTCTTATCCCCAACTTTGTAGAATCAAAGCTTAAAATTACACTGCCGCAAACTCTTGAAATTATTATAATATTATTCATTTTTGCCGCAGAAATGCTTGGCGAAATATACGCCTTTTACATTAAGTTTGCATGGTGGGACAGTATGCTCCACACCCTCAATGGCTTTCTGATGGCAGCTATTGGCTTTTCTATGGTTGACATACTGAATAAAAACGACCGATTTAAGTTCCATCTCTCGCCACTGTTTATGGCAATAGTATCATTCTGCTTTTCAATGACAGTCGGTGTCCTGTGGGAGTTTTTTGAATTCTTTATGGACCTTGCCTTTAATACAGATATGCAAAAAGATTTTATACTCACATCCATCACAAGTGTAAACCTAAACAGTGATGCACTCAATGTTGCATCAACTCTTGACGGCATAGAAAGTATTGTTGTCAGCGGCAAGAGCCTGACCTTAAACGGTGCTTCTGCACAGGGTGGAGAATTTATTATCAATAACGACGGATACCTCGATATTGGTCTTATAGACACAATGTTTGATTTAGTAGTAAACTTTATTGGTGCAGTTTTATTTTCAATATTCGGCTATTTTTATTGCAAGAAAAGAGGAAACGGCAGTTTTATAGAGAAGTTTATACCAAAAAGAAAAAAGGAAGATAATTATACTAAATAGGAAATATAAAATCATCTTAAAAGGCAACTTTTGAGGTGATTTTTCTTTGTTTTACTTAAATTCTGTAAAAAATTAAATATATAGTAATTTCGCACAAAAAATATTGTTTTTTTTTTAACATTTCTTAAAAAAATTGTTTGAAATTCTCGTATAAATATGTTATACTTATAAATTGATGGGCAAGAAGCAGAAATTATCCTTTTATGTCCATCAATACAACGGAAAAACAATTAATAATATATACTCAAGGAGGTAAAAAACATGGCTAAAACATTTAAGACCATGGATGGTAACTGCGCTGCAGCACATTGCGCCTATGCATTTACTGAAGTCGCAGCTATCTACCCCATCACCCCTTCTTCAACTATGGCAGAATATGTTGACGAATGGAGTGCAAAGGGACAGAAGAATATCTTTGGACAGACCGTAGATGTTGTTGAGATGCAGTCTGAGGCCGGTGCAGCAGGTGCAGTTCACGGTTCACTTCAGGCAGGTGCTCTTACTACTACATTTACAGCTTCACAGGGTCTTCTTCTTATGATACCCAATATGTACAAAATCGCAGGCGAACTTCTTCCTACCGTATTCCACGTTAGTGCAAGAGCTATCGCCGCTCACGCTCTTAACATCTTCGGTGACCACCAGGATGTTATGGCTTGTCGCCAGACAGGTTTTGCCCTGCTTGCGTCAGGCAGCGTTCAGGAAGTTATGGACCTCGGTGGCGTTGCACACCTTGCATCAATAAAGGGAAGAGTTCCTTTCCTCCACTTCTTTGATGGTTTCAGAACTTCTCACGAAATTCAGAAAATCGAAGTTATGGACTATGAAGACCTTAAGGGTCTTATTGACCAGGACGCTCTTAAGGAATTTAAAGACAGAGCACTTAATCCTGAGCACCCTGTACTCAGAGGTACAGCACAGAACGGCGATATCTACTTCCAGGGCAGAGAAGCTTCTAACAAGTACTACGATGCAATCCCCGATATCGTTGCAGACTACATGAAGGAAATCAGCAAAATCACAGGCCGTGACTACAAGCCCTTCAACTACTACGGTGCAGCAGATGCAACCGAAGTTATTGTTGCTATGGGCAGTGTATGTCCCGCTCTTGAAGAGACTGTTGACTACCTCAACGCTCGCGGCAGAAAGGTCGGCGTACTTGAAGTACACCTTTATCGTCCTTTCTCAGCTAAATATTTCTTTGATGTAATGCCAAAAACTGTTGAAAAGATTGCAGTTCTTGACAGAACAAAGGAACCGGGTTCACTTGGCGAGCCTCTCTACCTTGACATTTGCAACCTCTATAAGGATGCAGACAAGGCTCCTATGATTATCGGCGGCCGTTACGGTCTCGGTTCTAAGGATACAACCCCGACTCAGCTTGTTGCTGTATTTGATAACCTCAACGCAGCTACACCTAAGAAGGGCTTTACAATCGGTATCGTAGACGATATGACAAACCTCTCACTTGAACTTGGCGAGAGAATTAATGCAGCTCCTGCAGGTGCTACACGTTGTAAGTTCTGGGGCTTTGGCTCAGACGGTACTGTTGGCGCTAACAAGGATGCTATTAAAATCATCGGTGACAACACAGATATGTACGCACAGGCTTACTTTGATTATGACTCAAAGAAGTCAGGCGGTGTTACAATGTCTCACTTGAGATTTGGTGAAACACCTATCAAGTCAACATATCTCCTTGACGAGGCTGACTATATTGCATGTCACAAGCCTGCATATGTATATCAGTATGATATTCTCGATGGTCTCAAGAAGGGCGGAACATTCCTCCTTAACTGCGTATGGTCTCCTGAAGAACTCAGCGAGAAGCTCCCTGCAAATGTTAAGAAGTACATCGCAGAGAACGACATTAACTTCTACACAATCAACGCAGTTGACGTTGCTGTAAAAGCAGGTCTTGGTCCTAACCGTATCAACATGGTTACACAGAGTGCATTCTTTAAACTCTCTGAGGTTATTCCTTTTGACAAGGCAGTTACTCTCATTAAAGAAGCAATCAAGAAGACCTACGGCAAGAAGGGTGACGAAATCGTTAATATGAACTGCGCAGCAGTTGATGGCGCAATTGACGCTCTTGTTAAGATTGACGTTCCTGCAGATTGGAAGAATGCAGTAGACAATGACACAGCTGATAACACAAGACCTGACTTTATCAAGAACATCGTTGACCCTGTTAACGCTCAGCGTGGTAACAAGCTCCCTGTTAGCGTATTTGAAGGCAGAGAAGACGGTACTTTTGAGACAGGTACTTCAAGATACGAAAAGCGCGGCGTAGCCGTTCTCGTTCCTGAGTGGAACAAGGATACTTGTATCCAGTGTAACCAGTGTTCACTCGTTTGTCCTCATGCTGCTATCAGACCTGTTCTTGTAAATGCTGACGAGAAGGCTGCAGCTCCTGCAACATTTGAAACACTCAAGGCAATCGGCAAAGACTTTGATGGTCTTGAATTCAGAATGCAGGTATCTCCTCTTGACTGTCTCGGTTGCGGCGTTTGTGCAAACGTATGTCCTGCTCCTAAAGGCAAGGCACTCGTTATGAAGCCAATCGATGATGTTACACCAACAGAAGAGCCTAACTGGACATATGCTATGGATAAGGTTTCTAACAAGGCAGACCTCGTTGATGTTTCTGCAAACATCAAGAACTCTCAGTTCGCTCAGCCTTACCTTGAATTCTCAGGTGCTTGTGCAGGTTGTGGTGAGACACCTTACATCAAGCTTATCACTCAGCTCTTTGGTGACAGAATGATGGTTGCAAACGCAACAGGTTGTACATCAATCTGGGGCGGTAGTGCTCCTTCAATGCCTTACTGCAAAGACGAAAACGGCAGAGGTCCTGCATGGGCTAACTCCCTCTTTGAGGACAATGCTGAGTTTGGTCTCGGTATGGTACTTGCAAGCAACAAGGTAAGAAACACTCTCGCTAAGAGAATGGACGAAGCTATGGACGTTGTATCTCCTGAACTCGCCGCTGCATTTAAAGAATGGCAGGCAGGCAAGGACAACGCAGAGGCTTCTAAGGCTGCAGGCGCTAAGATTGAAGCTCTTATCAAGGATGCTGATAAGTCAAATGCAGCAGTTAAGGAAATCGCAGACAGAACAGACTTCCTTACAAAGCGTTCACAGTGGGTATTCGGTGGCGATGGTTGGGCTTACGATATCGGTTACGGCGGTTTAGACCACGTTCTTGCTATGGGCGAAGACGTTAACGTTTTAGTTCTTGGTACCGAAGTTTACTCTAACACTGGTGGACAAGCTAGTAAGTCAACTCCTACTGGTTCTGTTGCTAAGTTTGCTGCAGGTGGTAAGAGAATTAAGAAGAAAGACCTTGGTATGATGGCTATTAGCTATGGTTACGTTTACGTTGCTCAATGTTCTATGGGTTATA
>JAZNCD010000068.1:0-24643 GCA_045587365.1 Clostridia bacterium | reverse complement strand
TTTGAAATGATGCAGGAAAAATCAGGTATTGCAGAGCGTGATATGTACAACACCTTTAATATGGGTATAGGTATGATTGTTGCAGTCGACAAAGAAAAGGCAGACGCAGCACTTGAATGTCTTAAGGATTCAGGTGAGACTGCATATATCCTTGGAGAGCTTAAGAGCGGAGAAAAGGGTGTAGAAATAGTTGACGATGAAACAGGCGAGGTTATAAAATAATGAAAAGAATTGGTGTTCTTGTTTCAGGCGGAGGTACAAACCTTCAGGCACTTATAGATGCAAAGGCAAGCGGAATTATTAAAAGCGGCGAGATAGTAACAGTTGTGTCGAATAAGAGTGATGCCTATGCTCTTGAGCGTGCAAAAAATGCAGGGATAGATGCACATTTTATATCTAAAAAGGAATGTGGAAGCGCCGAGGCTTTTGACATAGCTTTGCGTGATTATATGCAGAAGATGAATGTAGACATAGTTGTCCTTGCAGGATTTCTTGCGATTCTTGGTAAAGACTTTATAGATGCGTACCGCGACAGAATTGTAAATATTCATCCGTCGCTTATCCCGTCCTTTTGCGGAGACGGATTTTATGGCTTGAAAGTTCATCAGGCGGCGCTTGATTATGGGGTAAAGATTACAGGTGCAACTGTTCATCTTGTAAATGAGATTACAGATGGTGGAAAAATCCTGATGCAAAAAGCGGTATATATAAACGAAGATGATACTGCAGAAACCTTACAAAAAAGAGTAATGGAAGAAGCAGAGTGGAAAATTCTGCCCCAGGCAGTTGAGATGCTGTGCAGAGAAATATAAGGAGGTAATTTAAATGATTAACATTTATGAAGAACTCAAAAATAATGCATATCCCGGACGAGGCATTGTAATCGGAAAGTCCGAGGATGGCAAAAGTGCGGTAACAGCCTATTTTATTATGGGAAGATCAGTTAATTCAAGAAACAGAGTTTTTGTTGAGGACGGTGACGGAATAAGAACTCAGGCTTTTGACCCGTCTAAGCTTGAAGACCCGCATCTTATTATATACGCACCTGTGCGTGTTCTTGGTAACAAGACAATAGTTACAAATGGTGACCAGACTGATACAATTTATGAGCTTATGAATCAGCAGATGACCTTTGAGCAGTCCCTCAGGTGCCGTGAGTATGAGGATGATGCACCAAACTATACCCCAAGAATTTCAGGCATAATCAAGCTTGAGGGTGATGGATTTAACTATGCTCTGTCTATTTTGAAGAGTGATGACGGAAATCCTGATTCATGTCAGAGATTTACCTTTAGTTATACAACACCGGTTGCAGGTGAGGGTCACTTTATCCATACATACATGGGTGACGGCTCTCCGCTTCCATCATTTAAGGGTGAGCCGAAGAAAGTCGGCATTCCCAATGACATCGATGAGTTTACAGATGGTCTCTGGACAAACCTTAACCAGGATAACAAGGTGTCTTTGTTTGTTCGCTATATTGATGTAGAGACAGGCAAGACAGAGACCCGCATAGTGAATAAGAATAAATAATAATCAACACCCCAAGAAGATATAATATAATTGAAAAGAGGATAAATAAAAATGAAAGAAATGGAACTTAAATACGGATGTAATCCCAATCAGAAGCCATCCAAGGTGTTTATGAACAACGGAGAATTGCCTTTCACTGTGCTTTGCGGCAAGCCGGGATATATAAACTTGCTCGATGCCCTCAACGGATGGCAGCTTGTTAAAGAGTTAAAGGCTGCAACAGGTCTTCCGTCTGCTACATCATTTAAGCATGTATCACCTGCTGGTGCAGCGGTTGGAACACCGCTTAGTGATACGCTCAAGAAAATTTATTTTGTAGACGATTCTATCGAGATGACACCACTTGCAAATGCATACGCAAGAGCAAGAGGCGCAGACAGAATGTCATCCTTTGGTGATTTTATTTCACTCTCTGACGTTTGCGACAAGGCAACCGCTCAGCTTATTGCAAAAGAGGTGTCTGACGGTGTAATTGCACCTGGTTATACAGACGAGGCACTTGAGATATTAAAGGGAAAGCGCAACGGTAACTATAATGTTATACAGATTGATGAGAATTATGTTCCTGAGCCAATCGAGCACAAGCAGGTATTTGGTGTTGTGTTCGAACAGGGCAGAAACGAGCTTAAAATAGATGAAGAGCTTCTCTCAAATGTTGTGACAGACAAAAAGGATATGACAGAGGAGCAGAAGAGAGATTTGATTATTTCTCTTATCACATTAAAGTATACTCAGTCAAACAGTGTTTGCTATGTTAAGGATGGTCAGGCAATTGGTATAGGCGCAGGTCAGCAGTCAAGAATTCACTGCACACGCCTTGCCGGCAACAAGGCAGACAACTGGTGGCTCAGACAGGCTCCTCAGGTACTTTCACTTGAGTTTGTGGATGGAATCAAGAGAGCCGACAGAGATAATGCAATAGATGTCTATATTTCTGATGAGTATATGGATGTGCTTGCAGATGGCGCATGGGAGAAGATTTTTAAGGTTAAGCCTCCTGTGTTTACAAAAGAAGAAAAGCTTGATTGGATTTCTAAAAATACAGATGTTGCACTTGGCTCTGATGCTTTCTTCCCCTTTGGTGATAATATAGAGCGTGCAAGAAAGTCAGGCGTAACAGTTATTGCTCAGCCCGGTGGCTCAATAAGAGATGATAACGTTATTGAAACCTGCAACAAGTTTGGTATTGCAATGTCATTTACAGGAATTCGTCTTTTCCATCATTAATATAAAAAATAAGGGGTCGCAATTGCGACCCCTTTAATGTTTATAGTTACTTATTTTAAAAGTGATTTTACCCTTTCGGCATCTTTTATGTCAACAAGACAGGAAATCTCTGTCTCACCCGTGGTGATAAGTTTTACCGATATGTCTGCACCTGCCAGAAGCTCAAAAAGCTCTGCCCCAACTCCGGGAGTGCTGCGCATCCCTTCGCCGCTGATAATAAACTTAACATTATTACCATTAAGGTCTGTCGAAATCTCGGAGCTAACCGACTTAAATGATGGAGTAGCAGAGATTAAATCGGAAAGGTTATCCTGTGGCACAGTGAAAGATAAGTTTATTTTATCCTTGTACGGTGCGGTCTGACATATCATATCAACTGATACATTTCGATTTGCAATCTCATTTAAAATAAACGATACATTTTTTGTGCTATTTGGGATGTTGTTGACAGTAACAAGAGCAACATCTTCTAAATAATCAATGTCTGTAATTGTTTTAATCATAATTTATGTCCTTTCAGGATAGACTTAGCCCTCAATAAGGTCTTTCATTGAATAAAGCCCGGGTGCCATATCTTTTAAGAATATAGCGGCTTTTATAGCACCTACCGCAAAGACTTCCTTTGATGTAGCAGTGTGCTTAAGCTCAATTACTTCATCACAACCGGCAAATATAACTGAATGTTCGCCAACGATTGTGCCACCGCGCATGGCGTGAATACCAATTTCTTTTTTATCACGTTTCTTTCGTACGCTATGTCGGTCATATGTGTACTCAGGCTCAAAGCTTACAGCGTCTGAAATCGCATCTGCAATTGCAAGTGCCGTTCCGCTTGGTGCATCAATTTTTTGATTATGATGCTTTTCGATTATCTCAATATCAAAATTGTCTTCAAGAAGTTTTGAAGCTCTTTTAACAAGATCGATAAGAAGATTTACTCCAAGTGACATATTAGCAGAGAAGAAAACAGGAACAGAGGAAGAAATGCGGCCAATATTTGATATCTGCTCGTTTGAGAGTCCTGTTGTGCATATTACCGCAGGTATATTATTGTCTTTGGAGTAATTCAAAATTTTATCCGTCATTGATGGATGAGAAAAATCAATTATAACATCGATAGCTTCCTGTGCATCCTCAAGGGATGTGTATACAGGAAAATCCAAATCAGGACTTGGCTTTATATCAAAACCGGCAACAATATTGATGTTTTCATTGTCTGCTGCGGCTTTTGCAACTGCATGCCCCATTTTTCCGCATGCACCGCACAATAAAATATTTATCATTTGTATCACCTGATAATTCGTGTGTTATTTTTATAATAAATTACAGTCTTTTAAAACATTCTTAAGTTTTTCGAGGTTTTCGGGAACCATATCACAAAGCGGCATTCTGAATTTACCAACATTAAAGCCCATAAGATTCATAGCGGTCTTAACAGGAATTGGATTAACCTCGATAAAGAGTGTCTTGATAAGTGTCATATATTTAAGGAACATCTTGCGTGAGCCGTCAATATCGCCCTCAAAGAACTTTGCGCATATATCGTGGGTCTCCTGTGGGAGAATGTTTGATATAACAGAGATAACACCCATACCGCCGATTGAAAGGCAAGGAAGAATTATATCGTCGTTGCCTGCATAAATAACGAGGTCCGTTTCTGCGGCAATCTGTGCAGCAAAGGCAATGTCGCCTGTTGCTTCTTTGATTGCAACAATGTTATCAATCTCATTAAGCCTTTTCAAGGTTTCAAGTGAGAAACCAAGGCCGCCTGTGCGTCCGGGAATGTTATACAAAATTATAGGAATTTTTACACTGTCTGCAATTGCCTTTGTGTGAAGATAGAGACCGTGCTGGGTTGTCTTGTTGTAGTATGGTGTAACAACCAAAAGACCATCAGCACCAACAGATTCTGCATATTGACTAAGCTCAATTGCGTGAACTGTATCATTGCTGCCGCTGCCTGCGATTACAGGGATGCGACCTGCGACCTTTTCGACGGTAAATCTGATTGCTTCTTTGTGCTCTTCATCCGGCATAGTAGATGCTTCACCTGTTGTGCCGCATATAACGATTGCATCGGTATGGTTTTTAATATGAAATTCTATAAGTTCAGCAAGTTTTGGAAAATCAACGCCATCTTCGGTAAATGGTGTAACAATAGCAACAGCTGCACCGGTAAAAATCGGGGTTTTCATAGAAATTCCTCCTTATAGTAGTCTAAAAAATATATCCAATATATCAATATTAGTCAAAATATCCTTTTGCAGCAAGTAATTCTGCCATTAAAACTGCACCGCCTGCAGCACCGCGAAGAGTATTGTGAGAGAGGCATACGAATTTATAATCATATTGTGTGTCTTCGCGCAAACGTCCGATAGAGACTGCCATTCCGCCCTCCAGGTTACGGTCAAGCTTTGCCTGAGGACGATTGTCTTCCTCAAAATAATTGAGGAACTGTTTTGGAGCAGAAGGTAGGTCGAGCTCCTGAGGAACACCCATAAAGTTTTTCCAGTCTGCTTTTATCTCCTCGATGGTTGGTTTGTTTTCAAACTCCACAAAAACGGCCGCTGTGTGACCATCGGAAACAGGAACACGCAAGCACTGTGTTGTAATCGCAGGTGTTGTTGCTTCAACAATTTTTCCATCTTCGATGTGTCCCCATATTTTAAGAGGTTCAACCTCGCTCTTTTCTTCCTCTCCACCAATGTATGGGATAAGGTTATCAACCATCTCGGGCCATGTCTCAAAGGTTTTGCCTGCACCTGATATTGCCTGATATGTACAAGCAAGTACATTTTTTATGCCATACTTCATCAAAGGATGAAGAGCCGGAACATAACTCTGGAGTGAACAGTTGGATTTTACTGATACAAATCCACGCTTCGTACCAAGACGCTTTCTCTGTGCTTCAATTATCTCAGCATGGTCAGGGTTGATTTCAGGTACAATCATAGGCACATCCGGTGTGTGTCTGTGTGCAGAGTTGTTTGATACAACAGGACACTCTGCCTTTGCGTATGCTTCCTCAAGGGCACGGATTTCGTCCTTCTTCATATCAACTGCACAAAATACAAAATCAACTTCTTTTGCAATTTTATCAATATCAGCAGTTGCGTCCATAACTATCATTTCGCCAATTTTATCAGAAAGAGGCGTAGTCATAGCCCAACGTCCATCTACGGCTTGTTTATATGATTTGCCCGCACTTCTTGGTGAAGCGGCAAGTAATTTCAAATTAAACCAGGGGTGGTTTTCAAGCAGGGTTATAAAACGCTGACCTACCATTCCTGTTGCACCGATTATTCCAACATTATACTGTTTCATAATGATTCCTTCCCGTACACTTTTTGTGTAACTCTACATTAAAATTGTATATTCAAATTTATCATAAATATTATATGCCAAGCAGGCTGAGATGTCAAATGTTATTTTGGCGGAAATGATGAGTTTTGACAACATAATTTAGGCATATTAAACAAAAAGTGGCTTTTGTAATCAAAATTTAACATAATCATACATAAAATTTTGACGAAAAATGTATGGTAATTCTGTTCGGTTTATGATATGATAATATAAGGAAGATAATATGCTTAAGTGAAGGATGGTGCAAAGTGAAAAAAATATCAGCTTTTCTTGCGCTTATAATTTTTATAATATCATTGCAAGTGGTGGCGTATGCGGATTATTCAATTCCGTCATATTTGAGAATTGGTTTGTTTTATGGCTCTAATGCAAAGAGTGAGGTTACCGTTACATCTGAACACGGATTTAAGCTCGGCACATATCTTGGTACTGAGTTTACAGAAGAGTCGGACACATCATATACAGAGATTGTGGTTACTTTTGTTGACGATAAAATCGTTGTTAAAAGCGGTGGAAACGAGATATTCAAGACAAGTGATGTCGAAAAGGGTATAGGTGTTTTCCCGACAAAAGGCGGAATGAGAAGAAGACTGACAATTGGCGGAGAAGAATACAGAGGCGGTCTTGATTTTAAAATTATTAACGGCAAGAATGTAATAACCAATGTTGTTTTTATGAATAATTATCTCTATGGCGTTATATCAAGAGAAATGAGTCCGTCGTGGAATATAGAGGCACTTAAAGCACAGGCGGTATGTGCAAGAAACTATGCGGCAAATAATTTAAACAAGCATTCTGAGTACGGATTTGACCTTTGCAGCACAGTTTGTTGTCAGGCATATTCAGGTACGAGGTTTGAAACCGATGGCTCTTATGCTCCTGTTGATGAAACAAGCAATCAGATTTTAACCTATGACGGAAAACCTGCCCAGCTTTACTACTGCGCCTCTATGGGAGAGCGAACAGAGGATGTAAAGAATGTATGGGGAAATTCAGTACCATATCTTATAAGCGTAGATAACAGCTTTGAAGATACTGCAAATATTCCAAATGGAATATGGACAGGCTCAATTACCTGTGATGAAGCTACGACAATAATGAGAAATAAAGGATACAATGTTGGTCAGGTTACAAATATTGAGGTAAACGAGTACACTGAAAACGGAAGAGTTTTAAAAATGACAGTTACAGGCACCCAGGGAAGCAAAACCTTTGAACGTGAGGGCTGCAGAACAATTTTTAATACGGTTACAAAGAGTCAGACCTTTAAGGTTTATGGAAATGGTGATGCGGCTCAAAATGCTCCGTCCATACGGATTACAGACGGCAACGATTATTCAGATAAGAAAATAAATGAGATTGTTATGTTGACATCTGATGGCAGAGCGACCTTGTCGACTAATCAGATTTTTGTTACAAATGGAGTCTATCAGGAGTCTTATAAAATTGAGCAAACGCAAACAAGTACAAATACAGCCTTCATTTTTGAAGGTACAGGCTGGGGACACAGTATCGGAATGAGCCAATACGGTGCAAAGGGTATGGCAGATGCAGGATACAGTTATGTTGATATTCTTCTCCATTACTTCCCCGGGACCAATCTTGAAAACGCATATTAATAAGGAGCAAATCTAATAAATGACAACGAAAGATTTTTATTATGAACTACCTCAGGAACTTATTGCACAGACTCCCCTTGATGACAGAACTGCATCTAAAATGATGGTGCTTGGCAGGGAAACAGGCGAGATATCGCACATGCATTTTTATGATGTTTTGCAGTATTTGAAAAAGGGTGATTGCCTTGTTATGAATAACACCCGGGTTATTCCTGCAAGACTTTATGGAGTAAAAGAGGGTAGTGGCGGAAAGATTGAGTTTCTGCTTTTAAAGCGACTTGAACTTGATAAATGGGAGGTTATTTTAAAACCCGGAAAAAAGGCAAGAATCGGCAGTCGTTTTGAATTTGGCGGAGGGCTTTTAAAAGCAGAAGTGCTTGAGGTAATAGAAGACGGCAATCGTATTGTAAGATTTGAATATGACGGCGTGTGGGAGGAACTTTTAGACAAGCTTGGAGAGATGCCCCTGCCGCCATATATAAAAGAAAAGCTGACCGATAGGGAAAGATACCAGACAGTTTATTCAAAAATAGAAGGGTCGGCAGCAGCACCCACAGCGGGTCTGCATTTTACAAACGAGCTTATCGGGAAGATAAAGGATATGGGTGTTGAAATCGTATATCTGACCTTGCATGTTGGACTTGGCACGTTTCGTCCTGTATCGGTAGAAAACGTTGAAGAACACCTGATGCACAGTGAATATTATCAGATAGATAAAGATGCCGCAGATAAAATAAATAAAACAAGAGAAAACGGAGGAAGAATTATTGCGGTTGGTACTACCTCTGTAAGGACTCTTGAGACGGTAGCCGATGAGAATGGAAAACTGTGTGCAACATCCGGTGACACAAGTATATTTATATACCCCGGGTATAAATTTAAGGCGGTTGACGGATTGATTACAAATTTTCATCTGCCTGAATCAACATTACTTATGCTTGTTTCTGCTTTTGCAGGGCAAGAAAGCGTTTTTAATGCGTACAAAACTGCGGTTGAAGAAAAATACAGATTTTTCAGTTTTGGAGATGCGATGTTTATACAATAGAAAATAAATGTTACTTTGAAAGGTTAATATATACGATGTTTAAACTTATAAAGACGAATGGTAAAGCAAGAAGAGGAGAGTTCGAAACTGTCCATGGAACTATTCAGACACCTGTTTTTATGAATGTAGGTACTGCAGCAGCTATAAAGGGCGCGGTGTCTGCACCCGAGCTTAAAGAGATAGGTTGCCAGGTAGAGCTTTCTAACACATATCATTTGCATCTTCGTCCGGGGGATGAGGTCGTACACGATATGGGAGGGCTTCATAAATTTATGAATTGGGACAGACCTATACTTACCGATAGCGGTGGATTTCAGGTGTTTTCTCTTGCAAAGCTCAGGAATATAAAGGAGGAGGGAGTTTATTTTTCTTCTCATATAGATGGCAGGAAAATTTTTATGGGACCGGAAGAAAGTATGAGAATACAGTCAAATCTTGCGTCTACAATTGCAATGGCTTTTGATGAGTGCGTTGAAAATCCTTGCGAAAAATCGTATGCTAAAGAGTCTTCTGAGAGAACAGTGCGATGGCTTGAGAGATGTAAGAAGGAAATGGCAAGGCTCAACTCTCTTGAAACAACAATAAATAAAAATCAAATGTTGTTTGGTATTAATCAGGGTGGCACATACGATGATTTAAGGATAGAAAATATGAAGAGGATTGCAGAGTTTGATACAGATGGCTATGCAATAGGCGGGCTTGCAGTCGGTGAGAGTGCAGAAGAAATGTACAGAGTTATCGAGGCGGTAGAGCCCTTTATGCCAAAAGATAAACCCAGATACCTTATGGGGGTTGGCACACCCGTTAATATTTTAGAGGCGGTTGAGCGCGGCGTTGACTTTTTTGATTGTGTTATGCCAAGTCGAAATGCAAGACATGGCACCATATTTACATCAGAGGGAATATTAAACATTATGAACGCAAAGTACGAAAGAGATGAACTTCCCCTTGACCCTAAGTGTAATTGTCCTACCTGTCGAAACTTTTCACGTTCTTATATACGTCATTTGTTTAAAGCAAAAGAAATGCTTGCAATGCGTCTTGCGGTAATACACAACCTGTATTTTTATAATAATATGATGGCAGAAATCCGAGATGCACTCGATAGTGATACGTTTGCAACCTATAAAAAAGACAGAGTAGAAATTTTAGGAAAGAGAATATAAACATTAAATCCAAGGTAATTTTTACCTTGGATTTAATGTTTATATGAGATGACAATTATTTCAGATGTTATGGCTTATCAGAAACCAGCATATTTTCAATGAATATTCCATAACCCCTTGTTGGGTCATTGACAAAAACGTGGGTGATCGCACCGACGAGTTTGCCATCCTGCAAGATAGGTGAGCCGCTCATTCCCCTGACGATACCACCTGTTTTTTCAATCAGACCCTTGTCGGTGATTTTTATTACAAAGCTTTTTTCTGATTCTGTATCCTTGTTTATTTTTACAATTTCTGCAGAATACTCTTCAATGTTTACCCCTTCAATATTTGATAAAATTGATACATCGCCCTCATGGAGTTCGCTTCGCTCTGCAGTGGAAACGGCTGCGCTTTTAATAGAGTCAACCTCCCGGCTATACATTTTTCCGCTTATTCCGCAGGAGGTATTAGAGATTACCTCACCAAGTTTTTGACCGCTCTCTGTAAACACTCCGATAAGCTCACCCGGGCATCCCTTTTCTCCCCGCTTTATTGATGCAACCTCGGCGTTTAATATTACACCATTACTGATGGCAGTAAGATTGCTGTCTGTGTCGCATATCCCGTGCCCCAGAGCACCAAACTCTAAAGTTTCGGGGTCATAGTAGGTCAGGGTTCCAATGCCTGATGAAGAGTCCTTAATCCAAAGTCCAAGCTTGTAACTGTCTGAAGCCATGGCTTTTTTTGCAGTAAGTTTAAGTTGCTTTTCCTCGTCATTGCGTTTTACTGTTAAAAGCATTTCTCCATCAGATGTCTTGCTTGAGACGTCCTCAAGGTCCTGTGCAGATTTTATATTTTCCCCGTTAATGTTTGTTATTATATCACCGGGCAGAATTCCTGCATCCGAGGCAGGACAGCACATTTTACCCTCACAATCTTCAAATTCGGCTGTGTTAACAACAAAAACGCCTTCAAGCCCAACTGTGACGCCGACTGTTTTTCCAACAGGGACAAGATTTCGCCTTTGAGCAAAAGAGGTGCAGGGAAGAAAAATTAATATAATAAGAAGTACAGAGGCAACAATAGACGGCATACGTCTTTTATTTTTTGTCATTAATTTCATAACTACCTCACACAAGAATAAAATATTCTCAAAGATAGTATGGTTGTGTATGTGGGATTTAATCTAAGAAAGAAAATGAAGTGGGGGAATAAAAATATAATTATGTACAAAAAATGCAGAAACGGTCCGACATCCACCAAACGGATGTCGGACCGCAAGAATAAATCTTATTTGTTGTCTTGATTGTTCTTGTTTTTATCCTGGTTTGAGTTATTCTTGTTATTGTTTTTATTGTTGTTCTGGTTATTTTTGTTTTTGTCCTGATTGTTGTTCTGGTTGTTTGACATTTTTGTAAGCCTCCTGAAAATATTTAATTAAAATTTATATTTTTTTCTTTTCCTTTGTGCATTGTTATTATGTTCATTCAAATAAATAATATACATCAATAGCAAAAATTTTATTTTTTAATAAATATTATCATTTTTTATTTGTTTGAATATCATATACTGTAGTGTGATGTTAAATAAGGAAAGGAGATTTCTATGCGATATTACTGTAACAGACAAAATCCTATGCGGCGTGAAACATTAAATCCAAACAGGCCGTTTGTAATAAATCCCATAAGCGGTCAAAAAGTTGTCGAATCAGGCGAAAAGGTTCCATTATCGGGGGTCAGAGGTGAAATTGTTCTGCCACCGGGCGGAGATTACAGAGCGCTTGATACGATAGAAAATGAGGATAGTTCAAGTGATTACATAAGCTCTGCAGAAGATACTTTAGTTGATAATAATGAGAATGCTCAGGGGGGTGCAATTAGTCAGAGAAGCGGATATAACAAGCAACTTAGTGAAAACAGTAGAAACGAGGTTATAGAATGTACTGATGAAATGTGTGATTTTGAGTATAACAGACCCGGGATGATAAATGAACTTAGTGGAAGCATGGGTGTTATGTCGCTTCCGCAATCGGATAGATACGAAAATCCTCTGATGCCTATGTCTTCGTATTTAAGGAGATATAAGGGAAAATATATATGTATAGATTTATGGACATCGGATAGCAGAAAACATGAAAAATGCGGATTACTTGCAGATATTGGCGATGATTTTCTTGTAATAAAGATGCCAAACCGTGGCGAAACAACAATGATAGATTTAAAAACAATCAGATATGTAAGCATTTATTGCAGGTAGGTATTTACAAAATTTGTTTTTATGTTATACTTATAACAGTTAATAAAACAGGTGTGAATATATATGACACAGAATTTTGAAATTCAAATCCCTGCCTACGTGCAAAATGTTATGACCTACCTCGAAGCCGCGGGTTTCGAGGCTTTTGTCGTTGGTGGATGTGTCAGGGATAGTGTTATGTGTAAAGACCCTTTTGATTGGGATGTGTGCACATCTGCAAAGCCCGATGAGATAAAAGAAGTTTTTGATGGTGTTATGCCCGTAATATTGACAGGCGAAAAGCATGGAACAGTTACGGTAGTATCTGACAAAAACAACGTTGAGGTCACAACTTACAGATGTGACGGCAAATACATTGATAACAGACACCCCGAGAGTGTAACGTTTGTTTCTGCAATAAATGATGATTTGGCAAGACGTGATTTTACCATAAATGCAATGGCGTATAATACGAAAGTCGGGTTTGTGGATATATATGGCGGAAGAAGCGATATATGCAAAGGGATAATCCGTTGTGTCGGAGATGCAGAAAATAGATTTTCGGAGGATGCACTTCGGATAATGCGTGCACTTAGGTTTTCGGCGGTTTTATCTTTTGAAATTGAAGATGATACATCAAAAGCTGTCCATAAATGCAAAGAGTTAATTAATAACGTATCCGCAGAGCGAATTTATACTGAATTGTATAAAATTCTTTTATCCGAAAAGCCCTCGAATATTTTGAAGGAATACAGAGATGTATTTGGTATTATTATACCAAGCCTTTTGAACTCGGGCAACTTATATGATAAATGTTGCGATATGGTTGACTTATTGCCCCGGGATATAAATCTCAGGCTTGCAGCTATGTTTTTCGGATTAAATATCTGTGATGCAAGACAAGCCCTGTCAGATCTTAAAATCGATAATAACACAAGACGGGCGGTTTGCAATATTCTTGATAATTTAGATTTTGTGCCACAATCTGATAGGGTTTCGGTTAAATATATGCTGAAAAATTATGGTGTTAAAGACGCCTTAGACATTTTAAAGTTTATAAATGTAAAGCAGATTGTGTTTGATAAGTACGACGGAAAATGCAATACAGCGATTGGACTTATAAAAGAAGTTGTAGATTGTGGTGAGTGTTTTTCTGTAAAGGATTTAAAAATATGCGGAGCCGACTTAATAAGTCTTGGCATAAATGAGGGGCCTGAAATCGGCACTTTACTTGATAAAATATTAAATCTTGTAATTGAAGGTAAGCTTGAAAATACTACGAATGATTTAAGAAATTTTGTGACAAAAAGTTAATTTTATAAATAAAAGAGAAAATTGTCATAATATAAAATATATTTTTAAAAACAGTTGCATTTTCAATGTGTATTAGTTATAATATATAGGTAACGAAAAAAGAAAGGTTCGGTGTGGTTATTGTGGCAGGCGGAAGATTTATAGTTGTTGAGGGGCTTGACGGATGCGGAAAAAGCACCCAGATTCAGCTGATTAGTGAAAAACTTAAATCTCAGGGCAAACTTGTATATATAACGGCAGAACCTACAAATTATGAGACGGGTGCATATCTTAGGCGTATACTCTCTGACAGTCTTGATAAGGATATGTATTTGCAGGGCGCCTTGTTTTTAGCTGACAGAATTGAGCATATAACCCACTCTGAGTTTGGTATAAAGAAATATCTTGATGAGGGATATATCGTTGTATGTGACAGATATTATTTCTCTACCTTTGCATATCAGGGTACGGCTTGCGATATGGATTGGGTAATGAATATAAACCTTGGATGCAAACAGATTTTAAAACCTGATTTGTGTGTGTTTTTAGATGTTGACCCAAATACGTGCAAAAGACGTATTGACGATGTTCGCGAAAAGCCTGAGCTTTACGAAAAGGATGCAAATAAGATGATGCAGATAAGGGACAAGTTTATGTCTGTTTTTGACAGGCTTGAAGCAACCCACAATATTGCAATAATTGATGCAAATAAAAGCATTGATGAAATCTTTAATGATGCTTTTTCTGAGATAGAAAAGATACTTTAATTTGATAAGAACAACAGATGTTGAAAGGATGATACAGATGTACAAGAGATTATTTACGTCAGAGTCGGTAACAGAGGGACATCCGGATAAAATTTCGGATATTATTTCTGATGCCGTCCTTGATGCTATTTTGAAAGAAGACAAGAATGCACGTGTTGCCTGCGAGGTTACTGTTACCACGGGTCTTGTTCTTGTTGTAGGCGAAATTACCACAACTACATATGTGGATTTTCAGGAGATTGTAAGGGAAACTGTGAGAGAAATTGGTTATGACAGGGCAAAGTATGGCTTTGATTGCGATACCTGCGCAGTTATTTCGGCTATTGACAAGCAGTCTCCCGATATTTCTATGGGTGTTGATATTGACGGAGCGGGCGACCAGGGAATGATGTTTGGCTTTGCCTGTGATGAGACGGAAGAATATATGCCTCTTCCAATTTATCTCTCTCATAAGCTTGCACGCAGACTGACTCAGGTAAGAAAAGATGGGATTTTGCCATATCTTAGACCTGACGGAAAGTCTCAGGTTACTGTCGAGTATGACGAAAATGGTGCACCCCTTAGAATTGATACGATTGTTGTATCCAGTCAGCATGATGAGGCTGTTACAACAGAACAACTCAGAGAGGATATAAAGAAGTATGTTATTTTGCCAACAGTAGATGCCGCCTTAATTGATGAAAATACAAAATATTTTATCAATCCTACAGGCAGATTTGTTGTCGGCGGACCTCAGGGTGACTCGGGGCACACAGGCAGAAAGATTATTGTTGATACCTATGGAGGATACGCAAGCCATGGCGGCGGTGCATTTTCAGGTAAGGACCCGACAAAGGTTGACAGAAGCGGTGCATATGCTGCAAGATATGTTGCAAAGAACGTTGTTGCGGCAGGACTTGCCAAGGCGTGCGAGGTTCAGGTTGCCTATGCAATAGGTGTTGCAGAGCCTGTTTCGCTCAGAATTGATACAAGAGGCACAGGTGTTATCTCTGATTTGGAGATTACACAAAAGGTTTCAAAGGTATTTGATTTGACTCCTGCAGGAATCATAAAGGGATTTGACCTTCGCAGACCTATCTATAAGCAAACAGCTGCCTATGGTCATTTTGGCAGAAACGACCTTGACTTGCCATGGGAAAAGCTTGACAAGGTAGAAGAACTAAAAATGGCATAGTTATTTAAAGCCGTGTTTAATTTCACGGCTTTATTTTATGAGGAGGTGAGGATATGTCCTTTGACGGATTTGTTACAAGATGTGTGGTTGATGAATTAAACAGTAAAATTTTAAGGGGAAAGATAGACAAAATCTATCAGCCTGAGCGTGATGAGATTGTAATGTCCGTTCGGACATATGGCGGGACATACAAGCTTTTACTGTCTGCAAGCGCCTCAAATCCGCGAATTCATTTGACTACTGTTCAAAGAGAAAACCCAAATACGCCACCGATGCTTTGTATGCTTATGCGAAAGCATCTGTCGGGTGGTGTAATTGTAAATATAGAACAATTAGGCTTTGACAGGGTTGTAAGGCTTGATGTTGAAGCTCGCAGCGAGCTTGGTGATTTGTGTATAAAGTCTGTAATTATAGAAATAATGGGCAGACACAGTAATGTCATTCTGGTTGACGAAAACAATAAAATTATGGATAGTGCCAAGCATATTGATTTTACTGTAAGCGCAGTAAGACAGATTTTACCAGGGCTTCCATATATAAATCCGCCACTTCAGGATAAGTCAATTGCAACAGAGGTTACCGCCCCTCAACTTATGAATGATATTATAGCCCTTAATGAAGATGTGCTGCTTGATAAGTTTCTTGTATCATATTTTATGGGGATGAGTCCTCTCCTCGCAAGAGAGATAGTGCACAGATTTTGCGGCAATACACAGCTGTTGCGTGCAGACATCGACTGTGCTGCGTTTGTTGTCCATACAATGGATTTTTTAAAGGGAATATGTAATGGTGAGTATTTCCCGACACTTGTGATTGATAAAATTACAAAAAATCCATCTGCGTTTTCGTGTGTGAATTTATCACAGTACGAGAGTGCGTCTGAAATTGATGGCTATGACTCGATTAGCACAGTTGTTGACTCTTATTATGAGAAACGCAGCAACAGAGAGCATATGAACAGACGTGCGGCGGCTCTCGTAAAGCTTTTGCACAACAATATCGAAAGATGCGAAAAAAAGATTGTTTTACACAAAGAAAATCTTGAGAGTGTTAAAAACAGAGAAAAATATAAAATGTACGGCGATCTCATAACGGCAAATATATATCGTATTGATTATGGTATGAAGTCAATAACGGTTGAAAATTATTATTCAGAGGATTGCGAAGAAATTGAAATATCGCTTAAAGAGGATATTAGTCCGTCTCAAAATGCACAAAGATATTACAAAAAATATTCCAAGGCAAAGACAACTGAGGTTTACGCCACTGAACAGATTAAGCTTGCCGAAGAAGAACGGTATTATCTTGAGGGAGTTATAGATGCCATTGAGAACGCCGAAACTCCTGCTGAGCTTGACGAAATTCGACTCGAACTTGCGGAGGAGGGCTATATTTTAAGACAGAATACAGGTAAAAGAAAGAATAAGATGAAATCAGAGCCGATGCGGTTTACTTCGGTTGATGGGTACGAAATTCTTGTTGGTAAAAACAACAGGCAAAATGATGAATTGACCCTTAGAATGGCGTATTCGACGGACATTTGGTTTCACACCAAAAATATACCCGGCTCGCATACTGTTGTAAGAACTAAAGGCACAGGAGAAGCCCCTGATACCACATTGATGCAGGCGGCAAAAATAGCGGCTTATTTCAGTAAGGGCAGAAATTCCTCACAGGTGCCGGTTGACTATACAGTTGTAAAAAATGTGAAGAAGCCAAACGGTGCAAAGCCCGGAATGGTTATATATGATAAGTACAACACGGTCTATGTATTGCCCGAGGTGCCTGAAAATCAATAAAACTGATTTAAAAACGGAGATATAAGATGAAAGTAATTGCACATATCAGAACCGACTTTCCTGATAAGTTCGGAATACCGAGACAGAGCGGGCTTGTAAAAGATTTAAAAGGGAATATTATATTTGAGCCAAAATACAGAAATCCCGATGCTATTCGTGGGCTTGAGGGGTTTTCGCATCTGTGGATTATATGGGGATTTTCTTTGCTTGATAATGATTGTGAAAAGTGGTCTCCGACAGTCAGACCGCCAAGACTTGGCGGAAACAAGAGAGTAGGCGTCTTTGCAAGTCGCTCGCCATTCCGACCAAATCCAATCGGACTGTCATGTGTAAAGATAGAAAAAATTGAAAAAACAGATGATTATGGCACAGTTATATGTGTTTCGGGTGTCGATATGGCAGATAATACACCTGTTTATGATATAAAGCCCTATTTAAATTATGTTGATTCTATCCCTGATGCAGCAGATGGCTTTGCAAGTGAAACGATAGATTATATGCTTGATATCGATTTTCCGCCCCAACATAAAAACAAGGTGCCAAAAGAGCACCTTGCTACACTTATAAATGTATTAAAAGGGGACCCGAGACCATCATATATAGATGACGATGAGAGGGTATATGGTATGTGCTTTGCAAATCTTGAGGTAAAATTCAAGGTATGCGGACGGGTGCTGACAGTCTGCGATGTAGAGGTTATCTCCAGGGGATAAGAGTATCTCCGTCGACTATGTACGCCCATTTGGCGATTTCAGCAAGAGGCTCGTCGGATAATGAGTCTGAGTAGAACTCGTCAACTTCTCCGCCGATGCTTTCTTTAAAGCGCCTTACCTTTTCGGCACCATAGCAATTTACACCAAGATAAAATCCTGTTTCCTTGTCAACCTGTGATGCAAGAAGGTGGGAAATTCCAAGCCTTTTGCATGCAGGACGCAACAAAAATTCCGGCGATGCTGATATAATCACATCGTCTGTTTTTTTATTTTCAAGATACCACGGTTTAATATTCTTTATATGGTGGCTCCAGAACTCATCAACAAAATCTTCAATGTTTGGTATGGACCGAAAAATTGCATATAATTTTTCTTTAAAGTACGTCTTGCTGCACTGCTTTGTTTTGTAAACACAAAATGCCGCCCCGCCTTTCATAAGACGAAGCGAAAGAAGAGGATTTTTCTTCAGGCACCATTTAAAAAAGTCAACGGTGCTGTCTCCTTTGTATATAGTATTGTCAAAGTCGTAAACATTCATTAAAATCATCCTTTTTGTAATATATAAATAGTCTAACATATTTTTTGAAATTAGGCAAGAAAATTAATTATATCTATTGACAAACATTTAAAAGATGGTAAAATATATTTAGCACTCTCGATTTGAGAGTGCTAATGCACAAAAGCGGAGGTAAAATTATGGCAAAACACGAATTTAAATCAGAGTCAAAAAGAATGCTTGATTTAATGATTAATTCAATTTATACACATAAAGAGATTTTTTTAAGAGAATTAATTTCGAATGCAAGCGATGCGCTTGATAAACTTTATTATAAGTCCCTCAGTGATGAAAACATAACCTTTGACAGGGGAAGTTTTTATATAAGAATAACACCAGACAAAGAAAGCAGAACAATCACCATAACTGATTGCGGCATTGGTATGAGCATTGAGGAGCTTGAAGAAAACCTCGGTACAATAGCAAAGAGCGGCTCCTATGCTTTTAAAACAGAGAATGATAAATGCGAAGATGTAGATATAATAGGACAATTTGGAGTTGGCTTTTACTCGGCATTTATGGTTGCAGATAAGGTAGAGGTAAAAAGCCGTAAGTATGGTAGCGATGAAGCCTACAGATGGTTTTCTCATGGGGCAGACGGCTACGAAATTGAGCCATGCATCATGGAAAACACAGGAACAGAAATTATAATTACCCTTAAGCAAAATACTGATGACGAGGACTATGACAAGTACTTACAGGAATTTACCATCAGAGATCTTGTAAGAAAGTACTCTGACTATATTAAGTACCCTATCAAGATGATGGTGACTAAGCAGAAGCTTAAGGAAAAACCGGAAGGGGCAGATGAAAATGCTGCACCTGAGTATGAAAGCTATACAGAGGATGAGGTTTTGAACAGTATGGTTCCTCTGTGGCGTAAAAACAAGTCGGAGATTTCAAAAGAAGACTATAACAATTTTTATAAAGAAAAATATTTTGATTTTGAAAATCCAACATTGACTATTCACACAAGCGCAGATGGTACACTTAGCTATAACGCACTTTTGTTTGCGCCGTCACGTCCGCCCTTTGATTATTACACAAAGGATTTTAAAAAGGGATTATCTCTTTATACAAACGGTGTAATGATAATGGAAAAATGTGAGGATTTGTTGCCTGATTATTTTGGATTTATGCGTGGTCTTGTTGATTCTGCAGATTTATCACTTAACATTTCCCGTGAGATTTTGCAGCACGACAGACAACTTAAAACAATAGCAGCCCATCTTAAAAAGAAGATAAAGAGCGAGCTTTTAAATATGCAGAAGAAAGAGCGGGAAAACTATGAAAAGTTGTATGAAAACTTTAAAAGACCGCTTAAATTTGGCATATATGATAATTTTGGAGCAGACAAGGATGTCCTTGTTGACCTTGTAATGTTTTATTCCTCAACAGAGAAGAAGAACATTACACTCTCAGAATATGTTGAACGTATGAAGGAAGGTCAGGAATGTATTTATTATGCTTGCGGAGAAACAGTTGAGCAGATAGACAGGCTTCCGCAAACCGAGAATGTAAAGGATAAGGGTTTTGAAATACTATACCTGACTGAAGATGTAGACGAGTTTGCCCTTAAGATTCTTGGAAAATATCAGGATAAGGATTTCATGTCAGTTTCATCTGCTGATTTAGACCTTGAGGATGAAACTGCAAAGGCGGAGCAAGCGGTAGCAGAAGAGACAGAGAAAGCTCTTTTTGAGGCGATGAAGTCCGCCCTTGGTGACAAGGTTGTAAGCGTAAAGCCAACCACGAGGCTTAAATCCCATCCTGTATGCATCACAAACGAGGGTGAGGTTTCTCTTGAAATGGAGAAGGTGCTCAATGCAATGCCAAACGGCGGCATTAAAGCAAGACGAGTTCTTGAAATTAATATTAAACATCCTATATATGAAAAGCTGAAGTCTGCGGAGAATGATAAAGATATGCTTGCAAAATTGACAAATGTTCTCTACGGATGTGCTCTTCTTGTTGAAGGAATGAGCGTAGAGGATGCTGCAACCTTTGCAGATGATGTATGTGAGCTTATATAATAAAAATGCGTATTTCCGGTAGGAAATTCTCATTTTTTATTAATTACTTGTTTAAAATTTGATATACGCCCCAGATTACCTTTGCGGCCTCTGCGCGTGTGGCAGTTCCGCGTGGGTTAAAGCTGCCGTCCTCATAGCCGTTAATTATTTCAAGTCCTACAAATTCTGAAACGGCATCTAAAGCATATGGCGCAATTGCATCATTGTCAGTAAAGTTAAGTTTTGCGGCACTGTCTTGTGAGCCAAGACCTCTGAAAAGTATTGTCGCCATATCCTGTCGCATTATCGGCTCGCCTATTCCAAAATAATCGTCCGATTGTCCCTGAACATATCCTGCACGAATTGCTGAATTTATATATTGTGCATACCAGCCATTTGGGTCAACATCGGCGAAGTCGGAATCGGTATCGTACTGTAATACGCCAAAGAGCTGAACTGCCATTTTGCAGAACTGTTCACGGGTAACCTGTCCAGCAGGATTGAATACGCCCTCTTCCATGCCATTTATAATACCGGCATAATAAAGACCTTCAATAGCCTCTTTTGCCCATCCGTATCTGTCGATATCGTTAAATAATTTATTTTCTTTATTTGTTTCTTTATCATTATTGGTAAGTTCATCATCTTCGTCGTCTTCAGATGTCTCAGGGTACTTGGTTCCGCCTGATGTTGAATTATTAGCAGATGGAGTCGATGATGGTAAACCACTCGTAGGTTTTGAATTTGCAACTTGATTACAGGATACTGTCTTGCTGCCAAGATAAAATTCAGCATTGTCTATTCCGTAATAAACGTGAATAACAACTTTTTTGTCACTGGGATATTTCCTTGCAGATGCCATAATTTGTTCGCTAAATGTTTTCTTGCCGGCCTTAAATTCAAAAGTCTGTCTGTCTATTTCGTCTTCGTCGTTGGATTCGAGATAAACAACAATTGTTACTGTTGCATCAACACCGGATGAAGTAGTTGTGCGGCTGAGCTCAATTGTATAGTTATAGCCTTTGGATATCTTTTTTGGATATGTAACAGTTGGAAGAGAAGAAACACTATTCTGCATCATCTCTATCTGGTCTATTTCGTCCTCAAGTGCCTGAAGAAGATAGGTCTTAAGACTGCCAAAATAATTATCAGTAATATCTTCTTTTAACGTGATTGCCTGATTATAAATATTGTCCATAAAATCATAGTAGTATATATTTGAACTATAATCTTGAATTATATCAAGCTGAGGTGCAAAAACATCTATCTTGTCTTGATATTCCATAGCTGAATAGGTGTCTTCGATAGATGAGCTTGCAGTTTCAATAGTTGATTTGGCGGATGTATATTCGCTATATGATGTCAAACCATCTGTAAGACCAGAATCTGTAATACCTTCTCTTACATCCTCGTATGTGCCTGTCATAAAACGATAATCAATTAAGTCGGCTGCATCAACTTCTGAGAGAATGTCCGCAAACTCGATAACCTCGTACACATTCTTCATTGCTTCAACAACAGGAGGAAGTGCCTCAAGGTTTGATAAATCCATCATATTATATTCAAGATTAGCTTGAATTTTTGATTTTTGTGCACTTGATAAATCGTCATATGCTTCTTTTGTATTTGTTACTGTTTCAACAAGTTCGTCTATGTTTATAAGGTCGTCGTCATCAAAGAACGAAAGTGTTGTTACATCAGGAAGAGCGACAATTGCGTCATATATTTCCTGCTCATCCTCGGTAAGCTCAGGTACAACCGGACCTGCAGAAACGGTTAAAACAGGTGCAAAAGTGATTACTGTTTCCTCTGCGTCGACGGCGGTAAAGTCTGTAATAGAAATATTTTCTGCAGATAGTGGTGTACCGTCGGTTGTTATATCAATGGAGCAAAGCTTAATCCTACCGCTCAATGCATTCTCGGGTGATCCGGCAGTAAATATGGCACAGTGTGCGCTTTTTGTAATACTTTGGTCGTCGTTGCTGCTGACCATTAATGCATCAAATTCTGCATCGTCAACAGTTGCATTTGCAAAAGTAATGGTAAAGTTAAAGTTCTTCAAGCTATCAAGAACATCAAGAGATGAAAATATAACGTTGTAAGAGTTATCTCCGTTTGCAAAGTAGTTTGCACTGATGTTAACTGCGGTTGGCGAAGGTGTCTCGTCTTCGGATATAACATCTGAAATTATGTCATCTGTGGCAAAAGAAGAGAGACAACAAGATACTATCATAAGCATCGCCATAAGTGTTGAAGAGATTTTAAGTTTTTTTCTCATTTCATTTCCTCCAATGTATATAAATTTTTATAATTTATAACTATTTGTAATTATTATACCATTAGAAATTCATATGTGTTTTAAATATACGTAATAAAAATATTACAATAAGATTACAGCGAATTAATTTGTACAAATATGAATATATAATTAGTCATTTATGCCTGGTTATACAAGATTGTTTTGTTGCTATACTTGTAATTTAAAAGTGCAGATATATTCACATTAAATGCTTATCCACATATTATGTATAGAAGCTATTTTTATTAGCTTCGGCATTTATCGACAATTATGAAAGGAAGTAAATATATGCCTTTTGAACATGAAACAAGACCAATTCGTATGCCTCTTGTTGGCTACGCATACGTTCCTGTCCAGCAGGCTGAGGTGAGAAATTTGTTCAGTGCTGAAGAGGGACTTGAAAATGGAACAATATTTCCTATCTTGAATAAGCCTCTTGGCGTCTATGGAAATCAGGTAAATGGTGATGAAATATTCAGAGGAGGTATGCAAAATGAGTGAGCGTGCAGCCCTTCTTCGAAAGTACAATGCATATGCTTTTGCGGCATATGATTGGAATTTATATCTTGACACCCATCCAAATGACAGGGAAGCTATTGCTATGTTTCGTAAAATGACGGACAAGGCAGAAATGCTTAAAAACGAGTATCAGTCAAAGTATGGCCCTTTGACTGCGTCTGCGTCAAAAGATAATGAACGTTGGAACTGGATAGACAACCCCTGGCCATGGGATAACTTTTAGGAGGTAAATTTATGTGGCAATATCAAAAGAACTTACAGTATCCGGTAAATATTAAAAGCACGAACCCCAAACTTGCTCAATATATTGTTGCGCAATACGGCGGCCCAAATGGCGAACTTGCAGCATCATTGAGATATTTATCCCAAAGATACTCCATGCCTGATGAAGTAACCAAGGCCTTGCTTACAGACATTGGCACCGAGGAGCTTGCACATCTTGAGATTGTAGGAACAATAGTTCGTCAACTTGCGAAGAATGCAACAACAGAGCAAATAGAAAACAGCCCATTTGGCGCATATTTTATGAACCATGGCCGAGGTGTATATCCGGCTGATGCTACGGGTGTTCCGTGGGATGCAATGTCAATTGCAGTTTCTGCTGACCCGATTGCGGACCTTGTTGAGGATCTTGCAGCAGAGCAAAAGGCTCGTGCTGTATATGACAATATTTTAAGGGTGTCCGATGACCCTGATGTAAATGATGTAATAAAATTCCTTCGCCAGAGGGAAATTGTACACTTCCAGAGATTCGGTGAGGCACTTGATCAGATTCAGAATGCACCCAAGCATCGCAAACTCTGTCCCGGAATGAACATGAAATAAGCATAAATTATAAAACGAAAACATCCGATATTGTATCGGGTGTTTTTGTTTTGGGCAAAAATTAAAATTAATGTATTTTAATTGGTTTTTTAGGAAATAAATGTATAAAGGGATATTGACCAAATATACTTTTATGATATAATAATAAGTAACTTTATCAAACATAATCAAAATTTAATTTTGAAATGGAGAGTGCTTTATGGAAATACAATTACAGGAACTCATTAATCAGATTAAAAAGGATGGTGTAGATGCTGCTGAAACCAAGGCGGATACCATTATTGCAGAGGCAAAAGTCAATGCTGAAAAAATTATTGTCGATGCACAGGTACAGGCGGATAAAATTCTTTCTGACGCAAAAACAGAGAATGAGCGTATGGTAAAATCAAGTGAGGACGCCATCCGTCAGGCAGGACGTAATCTGCTTATATCGTTCAGGGACAGTATTGCAAGAGAACTCAATTCTATTTTGAGTGAAAACGTTGCGGCCGTATACTCATCAGAAGCAATGGCGCA
>JAZNCD010000067.1:0-3089 GCA_045587365.1 Clostridia bacterium | reverse complement strand
CAAAGGCATCGTAGGCAGTTTCAAAGCCAAGTGTCCCCATAGGGTGCATCATCTGTCCGAGGGGGCCGATGTCAAGGGCAACATATTTTGCGCCGCTTGATTTTGCAAGCTCGATTCCTGCGGATATAACCTCTTCGACACTATGCCCACATCCACGCAGCTTAAATTCATTCGCCTGAAATGTGTTGGCGGTTATAATGTTGGCACCTGCCTTTACATAGGAGGTGTGAATGTCTTTGACAACATCAGGGTTTGTAAGGTTATAAAGCTCAGGCAGACCTCCTGTGGGAAGCCCTGTCGCCTGAAGCATTGTGCCCATTGCACCATCAAAAATAAGTATGTTGTTTTCAAGATATTTAAGTATTTCGCAAGCCATATTAAAAATCCTTTCAGGTCTTTATTTTCTATATGTGCAGTAATTTGCCATATTACAGTTTTCGCAACCGCTTTTATAGTTTGTTTTATCTGCCGGTTGTTCAGGGGTGATGCCTATAAATGCGGTCACCGATTTGGTTGGGAGCAGCAAAAGCTCGTCCGTCAGGGAGACGCCGATTTTTCTTGTAGTGTCAAGAAGATTGCAAATATCCACTTGCAGGGAAAGAGGAAGATCGCCATACCCGGGACTGAATCTTTGTCGGGCAAAGGTGCCGTTTGAGGCAGAAATATGAGAAATTTCATCCTCTGCACAGTCGCAGATTTTTTCAATAAGGTCTGTTGCACAGGCGTCCATAACTACTGCCTCTGCCATATCTGTGACCTGAGCCTTGCGTATAAGCATATCTGCCTCCTGTCCCAGGGTGGCCGCCATAACATAGCAAGAGGTACATCCGTTTAATCTGTTAATTGCAGTTTTGCCTGATAATACCGTGCTGCTGTCTGTAAGAGAGTAATTATTTGCATTATATGAGAGGTCAAAGTGGCGGTAGGTGTATTTAGGGCGTATAGCCAAAGAGAGTTTATCTGCACATTTGTCTATAAGTCGTTCTGTCTGTGTGTCAGGTCTGCCATTAATGCCAAGATAACGAAGGACCTCGGCTTTGTCAATTTTATAATTCATACAAAATCTCTCCCGTATATGCTATATGTTTTTTGAATATTTGCCCGGTGAGATGCCAACGCTTGCAGTAAATGTGCGTATGAAGTTAGAGTAATCGCGAAAACCACACATAAGTGCGGTGTCAGACACATTGTTACCTGCCTTGAGAAGCTTTTTTGCTTCGGCAATTCTTTTGCCTATTATGTACTTCATAACCGTTGTACCAAGAGTGGATTTAAAAATTTTACAAAGCTGATTTACAGATATGTAAGAATATTTTGCCACATCGTCGAGGGTAATATTGTCGCCAAAATGCTCGTTTATATAAACGATAGCGCGTTTTATCGGGATGCTCGGCGTAAAGGAATGAATGGCATCATCGTGCTCAAAAAACGCTTTGTTTACAAGAATTAAAAGCTTGGCGGCTATGGTTGACTTATATATGTCGTCGCCATAGCCGGTATCCTTTTTGAATTCCTCAAAAAGGTCAATAGCCGCTTGTGTTTCTTCCGGTGTTAAGAGGGTTTTGTTCGAGATTTTGTCTCTGTCTGCATAAAAGCAGGCAGATAAATCAGTGCTTTCGGTAGACAGAGAAAAGAGAAATTCAGGGTGTAGCTGCATTATATATCTGTCATCGCAGTCGTTGCCGCAAAGAGTCAGCTTGTGAGGCTCAAACTGGTTTATAACAAACAAATCTCCGGGGTTTACATCGTATACCCTGTTGTCAATAAGAAAGTTTCTGCCCCCTTTAATGCAGAGCATAAGTTCGCAGCATTCGTGGGTATGTATATTGAGGTTGCCCGACCCCGAATTTGAGTGAAACACCCCGAAACTTTTTTCTTCGGTTGCGTGTCTGATTGCGTCTGAGCAGTTTTTGAAAAGAACCTCCATAATTTACGCCTCCCATGCCTTAGAAGTTAGTCTTACGGACATTATACACCTTTTGTGTGAAATTTGCAATATAAATGGTGAAAAAAGCAAAACAATTGATAATCTTAAATGTTATACTATAAATATAAGAATGTTTTATAAAAACGGAGGTATCATTATGGAAGTCAGATATGGTGCAAATATGGCAGATGTAAAAAAATATACAACAGAGGAGCTCAGACGCGAGTTTCACATCAGTGCTCTTTTTCATGCAGATGAGATAAAAATGGTTTACAGCCACATTGACAGAATTATCACAGCGGGCTTTATGCCTGTAAACAAGGAATTAAAGCTTGAAGCAGGCAAGGAGCTTGCGGCGGATTACTTCCTTCAGAGACGTGAGATGGGTTGTATCAACATCGGCGGCGCAGGTGTGATTACAGTAGATGGCGTTGATTATGAGTTAAATCCAAGAGATGGTATTTACATAGGTATGGGCAATAAGGAGATTTCATTCAAGTGTGTTGACAAGCAGAATCCACCTAAGTTCTATGTAAGCTCATGCCCTGCCCACAAGGAATACCCAATCGCAAAGATTGACATTACCAAGGCAAAGAAAGTGCCCTGTGGCACAACTGAGGATTGCAACAAGCGTGTAATCAATCAGTACATTCACCCCGAGGTAATGCAGAGCTGTCAGCTTGCTATGGGACTTACTCAGCTTGAGCCGGGTTCTAACTGGAACACAATGCCAAGCCACACCCACGAGAGAAGAATGGAAGTTTATATGTATCTTGATATGGACGAGAATGACGCAGTATTCCATATGATGGGTCAGCCACAGGAGACACGTCACATCATTATGCACAACGAAGAAGCTGTTATCAGCCCAAGCTGGTCAATCCATTCAGGTGTTGGAACAAAGGCGTATTCATTCATCTGGGCAATGTGCGGCGAAAATCAGGAATTTACTGATATGGACTTTATTGAAACAAAAGATTTAAGATAATATTATGCCCCGCCGGCCGCTATGGTCGGCGATGTGTTTATATTCGGGAGATAAGAGAGTATGAAGAGGAAGGATATCCGCAAAATTATAATGTGTGCGTTATTCTCGGCACTAATGATTGTCGGGGCATATATCAGGATTCCCATACCACCTGTACCGATTACACTTCAAACC